>NZ_JBKFBI010000230.1:0-5318 GCF_053346095.1 Methylobacterium sp. A52T
AGCTCCCGGCCCCGCGCCCCCCCCCCCCCCCGGCCGCGCCCGCGCCCCCCCGCCGGCAGCTGGTCGCGGCGCCACGGGGAGCGGAGCACCACCGCGAAGGTGCCGCGCGCGACCAAGCCGGCGATCACCCGGAAGGCGACGAGCGCGACGCCCGACGGCCGACCGGCATGCTGGCTCGGCATGTTGACGAGGACGCGCGGCATGGCGGGTCTGAGGGCTCCGAACGGGAAGGAGGATCGCCGGCCCGTCAGGCCCGGCCGGCGACCTGGAGGATGATGTCGGCGAGATCGCGCTGCATGCGCTCCGCGCCGTAGCGGGACAGCGCCCGCTCGCGCGCGAGCGCGGTGCGCGCCGTGAAGGCGTCGGGATCGGCGAACAGCGCCGAAAGGGCCGCCGCGAGGCGGTCCGGCCGACGCGGCGGCACCAGCGTCCCGGCCGCGCCGCCGTCGAGGATCTCCGCGGAGGCGCCGGCGTCGGTGGCGATCACCGGCACGCCGACCAGCATCGCCTCGACCAGGGTGCGGCCGAACGGTTCGGGATCGACCGAGGGATGCACGACCGCGTCGACCGCCTGCATCAGCCGGGGGACGTCGTCGCGCTGTCCGAGGAACAGCACCCGGTCCGAGAGCCCGCGCCGCGTCGCGAGCGCGCGCAGGTGCGTCGCGTAGTCATCTTCGCCGAAGAGCGGCGCCCCGACCACGACGCAGCGGAGGTCGGGCAAGGTCGCCAGCGCCTCGATCAGGACGTCCTGCCCCTTCCACGGCGCGAGGCGGCTGAAGACACCGACGAGGGGGCCGTCCGGTAGGCCGAGTTCCGCGCGCAGATCGGCGGCGGAGCAGGGCGCCGGATCGACGTCGAGGCCGTTCGGCACGACGCGGATCAGGGACCGGCGCCCGCCGGCCTCGACGAAGGCCCGCGCGGCGGCCTCGGAGGGAACGATCACCCGGGCGGCGCAGAGATTGGCGAGCCGGATCTGTAGGATGCGCTGCGCCCGGCCGAAATGCGCCCCGTCGAGGATGTCGTGGAGGTGCCAGATCAGGGGCCTCCCGGCGGCGCGCGCGGCCAGCGACGAGAGCAGGAAGGCCTTCTGCGAGTTGGCGTAGACCACGTCGCAGGATCGGGCCGCCCGGGCGATCTCCAGCGCCAGGGCGCCGAGCTGGCCGAGGACCGGCAGCGCGCTCAGCGGTGACACGTCCCGCCGGAGGCCCGCCAGGGCGGACCGGCGGCGCGCTAGGTGGATCTCCAAGCCCTCGTCGCGGAGAGCCGCGGTCAGCGCGCCGTCCTCGAACAGGAAGGCGCTGGAGCCCGCCCAAGTCCGGACGGCGTCGCGGAGCACCAGCTCGGCTCCCGACATCGTGCCGGTATGGCTCACGAACAGGACCCGCGGGCGCGCGGCGATACCGGACCGCGCGGCCTGCGCCCGGTCTAGGAGGCCGCGCTCCGCGAGCGCGTCGGCGGGGAGCACTTCGGTCATCGCGCGCTCGCGGCCGTGCGGGGATCGGGCAGCGGCATCACGTCGTAGGTCGACTGGATGCCCGGGCGGACCATCGTCATGGCGATCCCGAGGACGTGTCCGTCGGCGCGGCGCAGGTTCGCCACGGTCTCGACGGTGTCGGAGAGCTGCGAGCGGCCGTAGCGGGCGCAGCAGAGCACGCCGTCGACGTGGCGGGCCAGCATCGCCGCGTCCATCAGGAGGCTGGTGGGCGGGGTGTCGAGCAGGACGAGGTCGTAGCGGCGGCTCCACTTGAGGAAGTCGGCCATCCGGTCGCCCATCAGGAGCTCGGTCGAGTCGGCCGTCGGAGTTCCCGCGGGGATGACGTCGAAGCGCCCGGCTTGGACCACGGCCTCGGCCGGGTCGATCTCGCCGCGGAGCACGCCGCCGAGGCCGGGGCCGCGGCCGAGCCCGAGGGAGGCCTCGAAGTTCGGGCGCCGCAGGTCGCACTCGACCACGAGCACCCGGCGGCCGCTCGCGGCGCCGATGCCGGCGAGGGCGAAGGCCGTGAACGACTTGCCCTCCCGCGGCTTCGCCGAAGTCACCAAGATGACGCGGGACTTGCCGGCGCCCGCCAGCACGAGATGGGCGTGCAGGTTGCGCAGGACGTTCTGCATCACCGGATCGATCCGCGCCCGCGCCAGGGCCTCCGCGAGGTCGAGCTCGCGCTGCCGCTCGGAGAAGCGGCCGACGAGGCCGGCGGGCTCGAGGCTCGGCAGCTGCGCGAAGACCGGGGCGCCGGTACCGGCCATGAGCTGCGCCGAGGTGCGGACGCGCCGGTCGGTGTAGTCGCGCAGCAGCGCGGCGGCGGCCGCGAGTACGCCCGCGAGCACGATGCCGCCCGCCAGGAGCGGCACGGCCTTGGGGGAGAACGGCTCCTGCGGCAGCTCGGCGAGGCTGACGAGCCGCGTGCTGCCGGTGAGGATGCGCCGCTCGGTCTCCAGCTCGCCCGCCCGCTTGACCAGATCGGCGTAGCGGGTGCGCTTGATCTCGGCGTTGCGCACCATGCCCTCGATCGAGGCCTCGTCGTCCATGGCGGCGGCGGCGTCGGTCTTCGCCGTCTCGAGCTGGGCGCGCAGCGACTTGGCGAGGGCGTTCGAGGCCTCGTAGGACTTGCGCAGGCCCTTGGCGACGTTGCCGATCTCCTGCTCGATCCGCGCGCGCAGGCTCGCCTGCTCGGTCTCGAGCGCGCGGATCACCGGGTGGTTCGCGCCCAGCAGGGTGCTCTGGTTGGCGAGCTGCGCGCTGACGCCGCTGAGCTGCTGCTTCAGCGAGACGATGGTCGGGCTTGCCAGGACGGCCGGGGCGCTGTCGGCGCCGCGGGCACCCTTGGTCTCGATCTCGGAGAGTCTCGCGGCCGCGTCCGCCTTGGCGGTCTCGGCTGCGGCGAGCTGCTGGCTGATGCTGGTGAGCCGCTCCGCGCTGATCGGGGCGAGCGAGCCCTTCAGCAGGCCCTTGCGGCGCCGGAAGGTCTGGATGCGGGTCTCGTCGGCCCGGATCGAGGCGTCCAGCTGGCTGATCTCGGTGTGCAGCCAGTCGGCCGCCGCCTTGCGGCTGGACGCCTGCGCCTCGCGCTGGTCGTCTAGGAAGGCGTTGATCAGGCCGTTGGCCATCGTCTGCGCCGTCTCGGGCAGCGGCGACTTGTAGCCGATGGTGATGATCCGCGAGCGGCCGGAGCTCAGGACCGTGTAACGCTTCTGTAGGTACTCGACGAGCGCGTTGCGGTCGGTCGTGAGCTTCGTGCAGGCGGCGTCCTTCTTCTCGCTGATCCGGTCGGGATGCCCGCCTGTAGCCGCGTAGCGGCACTCGGCCAGCACCGCGGCGACGAGGTTGTCGTCGATCGCGAGGCGCAGGAGCCGCGGCGAGCGGATCACCAGTATCTGGCTCTCTATGTCGGCCGGGTCGCCGATCTTCTGGATCCAGGCCATCGAGGCGTTGTTGGCGCCCGGTTCCGCCTCGGCCACGATCACCGAGCCGCTCGCCACGTATTGCCGCTGGATCATCAGCAGGGCGGTCACGGCGAGGCCGAGGACGGTGGCGAACACCGCCGCGAACAGGTAGCGGCGATGCCAGATCCGGGTGAGGGCCGCGGCCAGCGGACCGCCGCGCGCCGGCTCCTGGGCGAGGGCGCGCACCGGCGTCCGGTCGGCCAGATCGACAGTCAGGAAGGACATGCGGCGCGTCCTCAGCCGACGGCTTCGAGGCGCGGCAGGATCCGCGGGCGCGTTTCACACGCTGCACGGTGCATCGCCATCTGCTCGTCGACGAAGGTCGAGAACCGGCTGCGGAACAGCTCGGCCGAGAACAGCTCGGCCTGCGCCCAGCAAGCCTCGCGGGTGAAGTGGCCCTCCTGCAGCAGGAAGCGCTGGACGCACTCGGCGATCGCCACGGGCTCGGGCAAGTCGAAGAACATCCCGGTACGCTGCGGGCCGCGGGTCTGGACCGTCTCGCGGGCGCCGCCACGACCGAGCGCGAGGACCGGCGTACCCTCCGACGTGGCCTCGACCACGATGATCCCGAAATCCTCCTCGGCCGCGAAGATGAAGGCGCGGGCCGTGGCCATGAGGTGGCGCAGCTCCGCGTCGGGCACGAAGCCGGAGAACGACACGTTCGGCCCCGCGATCTCGCGCAGCCGCGCGGCATCGGGCCCGGTGCCCGCCACCACGAGTTCGAGGTCGGGGAGCAGCGCGAACGCGCGGATCACCGCCTCGACGTTCTTGTACGGCACCAGCCGGCTGGCCACGAGGAAGTGGTTGCCGCGCGGCCCGTCATACCGCTGGCTCGGCAGCGTGATCGGCGGGTGGATCACCTCGGCCGTGCGGCCGTAGACCTTGTGGATGCGGCGGGCGACGAAGGCGGAGTTGGCAACGATCGCGTTGGGACCGGCCGCCGTGCGGAAATCCCAGACGCGCATCCGGTGCAGGATCAGCCGGGCGAGCACGCTCTTCATGCCCGCGTCGCAGCCGCTCTCCCGCAGGTAGGTGTGCTGCATGTCCCAGGCGTAGCGCATGGGCGAGTGGATGTAGGAGACGTGGAGCTGGTCGGGCCCGGTGAGGACCCCCTTCGCCACCGCGTAGCTGCTCGAGATGACGAGATCGTAGGCCGACAGGTCGAACTGCTCGATCGCGAGCGGCATCAACGGCAGGTAGTTGCGGTGCCGCGTCCGCGCGAAGGGCATGCGCTGGATGAAGCTCGTATGCGCCTGGGTGTAGCCCAGCCGCGCCCGGTCCGCTTCGGGAAGGAAGTCGAAGAGCGCGAACACATCCGCGTCCGGATAGATCCGCAGCAGCTGCTCGAGGACACGCTCGGCGCCACCGACGATGTACAACCAGTCGTGAACGATCGCGACACGCATCACAGCTTCCTCGTCGGTGCGCCGGACGCTGGACCATGCATTCCGTCCCGCCGGTCCCGCCGGCGACAGCGGGCCAAGGCACACACGAGAGGGTAATAGCGGCGTGATCTGTAAAAAAGGGGTCACCGCCGCAGCAACAGTCGAAAATAGTGCCTGTTTAGGCGCGAAACGCGGCGTGTAAACTTAATTTTTGCCGATAATTAACGTTAAGCAGAGGGTGTTCTCAGACCTGCAATCTTCGGCATCACTCCTCGTAGGCGCCCGCTGCGCCGGATCGGGACACGGGCGGCGGGGCCCGGCTGCGCGGCCTACGAAGCGGCCGGAACGGGCAGGGGCTCGGGCGACGGCCGCCGGTCGAGCCGGCGCCGCAGGGCCGCGATCACCGGCGTCTCGACATACCGGAACAGCAGTTCGCCGGCGGGGGGCCCCCCCCGGCGGGGGGGCCCCGGGGGCCGGGGGGGGCGCGCGGGG
>NZ_JBKFBI010000231.1:0-5172 GCF_053346095.1 Methylobacterium sp. A52T
GCAGCCCCCCCGCGGCCGGCCCCCGCCCCGCCCCCCGCGGGGCCGCGGGATCCTGCCGCGGATCAGACCGCGAATTCAGGCGGCCAGGGCGCTGCCCTGGAGCATGGAGGGCGCGAAGGCCCGCAGGAGATCGGGGTCCAGATGCCCGGCGCTGTCGGTCATGATCGACAGCGCCTCGGCGGGCGAAGCGGGCTGCCGATAGGTCCGCCGCTCGGTCAGCGCGGAGAACACGTCGCAGATCGTCACGATCCGCACGAGGTCGGAGATCGCCGGACCGGACAGCCGATCGGGATATCCTTTCCCGTCCAGACGCTCGTGGTGGTGGCGGACCACGTCGATCACCGCGTCCTCGAAATCGCCGTGCCCCCGGAGCAGATCGGCGCCGATGTCGGGGTGGCGCTGCATCAGCCGCAATTCCTCGGGGTTGAGCGGCCCCGGCTTGTTGAGGATCTCCACGGGAATGCGCGCCTTGCCGATGTCGTGCAGGAGCGCCGAGCGCACCAGAAGTGCGAGATCAGTCTGACCGAGCCCGATCTGCGAGCCGAACGTGGCGGCATGGCCCGCAACGCCGAGCGTGTGCTGATAGACGCCGATCTCGTGGCGCCAGACCTCGGCGAGCCACTCGGAGATTCCGACCTCGGAGATCGCCGCCAGAATCAGCTCGGTCCCGCGATCCGCGTCGGCGCGCTGCAGCCGCGCCCCGAGGGCGGCGCTGTCGAAGATCTCGGCGACGACGGCGGTCGCGCCCGAGACGCGCTCCAGGAGCCGGCGCTGCCGCAGCTCTGCGGACCGCGTCGCCTCCTCGATCATGGCGAAGACGTTCGCCAGAACGAGCTGCCGGGGCGAGGCGGCCGGCAGCTGACGCAGAAAGCGGGTGGCCGGCATGGGTTCGCCGCGCACGAGGACGAGGCGCGGGACCGGCGGTCCGTGATCGGGGAGGGTCGACTGCAGCTTGGCAGCCTGGGCCGGCGGCAGGTCGAGGATGACGAGGTGTGGGCGGCCTGACGGTAGCGGCGCGCCGGGCGGGATCGCCCAACAGTTCATCACGAGCGCGATGGCGCGCTCAAGGGCCGATCGTTCGGACGGGCGGTCCGATACGAGGAGGACGTAGGGGCCGTCCGAGAAAAGCGAGGCTGCGCCGAGGGCCAACGCGGTAGCTCCTCGCCCGCACGGTCAACGATCGGTTCACCCTACGCGTAAAATTTGAGGAAAGCGTTACCCCTAAGCACTCTCTGGTATCGCGGATCCAGCGCTGACTTCAGGCGAGCTTGGCGTTCGCGACGTCGGCGGTCGGCTCGACAGTGTTCCGGGCACGGTCTGCGGAGAGGAAGTCTGCGAACTTGACAGTGAGCAGCGCCTGGCAGGCGGCGAAGGCGACAAAGATGGCGAGGAAGCTGGCGATCATCGGACTCTCCGGCGCGGTCTGAAACCGCTTCATATTGCGATGCAATGCGTGCCATGCTGCTGCGCAACTTGGTATGCCAGATTACGAATATCGATTATGCCGCACATGCATGGGGCGCGCAGATCGAGCCTGAGAAGCCTGCATTCTCGCTGAGTCATGCACAAAAATGCAAACCTGACCGACTTGGCGAAGTGCTGGACGCGCCGAATATGTTCCGCAGTGCATCAACGCTTGCGCGCGATTGATGTCCGCGCACGTGCCAAATTCGCGTCATGGCCGGCGCGGCAATCGAGGGTTTCCCGACCGTCTCTCGCGCCCTTGGCCCATCATCATGCCGCACAGGCACGAGGTGTCGTCCGCGCCGGACGATCCGTCAGGCGAGGACTGAACGGCCGCTCAATCCAGGTAATCGCCGTAGGTGTCGACGTGCTGCGCGAGGCCCAGTCCGTGCTCGCGCACGAGTCTCTCGGCCAGATCGGCATCACGGGCTTCCAGCGCCGAGATGATCGCGACGTGCTCCCGGATGGAGCGCTCCGCCCGATCGCCCTGCCGGAGGGCGGTGCTGCGGATGCCGCGCACGTGCATCAGCAGGTTGCTGGTCAGATCGGCGATCGCCTCGCAGTGGCCCAGCGCGATGATCCGCTGGTGGAATCGGATGTTCGCATCCGAATACTCGTCCATGTGCTCGGACGGCTGGCCCTCGAAGAATTCCGGAAACGACTCGCGCAGCGAGCGGAGTTGGCCGTCGGTGGCGCGCGCGCAGGCGAGCCGTGCCGCCATGCTCTCCAGCGCCGTCCAGGCGTGGATCATGCTGACGATCTCGCGCTTGTTCTTCTTGATCACGAAGACGCCGCGCCGGGCCTCGGAGCGGACGAAGCCTTCCTGCTCCAGAACTGTCAGGGCCTCTCGCACCGGGGTGCGGCTGACACCGAGATCCTGCGACAGCTTGCGCTCGTCGAGCCGCACCTCGTCCGGACGCCCGTAGATGTCCATGTTGGTGATGGCCGTCTTGAGCGCCTCGTAGGCCAATGTCCGGAGACTGGAGCTGGCGACGATGGGCTTCACGCTCAGCGGTTCGGAATTCGACATCCCTCGTCCAGTCAGCTCACACGCATGATGTCTCGCACGCATTCTCTGTCGTGCGCTCTCAAACGACCTAACCCAAACCTTTGCAAGATCCTAGTCGATCGCAGAGCGGTCCCACAGACCTGTGACCTTTGCCGGCGCTCGGCACCTGAAAAATAGGCCGCGGCGCAACCGTCACCCAACGCCTAGCGGTGCACGTTCGGGGAGACGATTTAATCCGCGACAGCGGTCCTGTGTTTTTTTGCAGGTTTGATTGACACTCCGGGATTAAATCAGCACGATCTTGCTGGCATACCGTCGACCATCGGACATCAATGCCGACCCGCCGCCGGATGCTGCTGTACTGCAGAGATTATTTGCCTGCGGGCCAAGAATTTTTCGAAGAATTCCGATCACGTTGTTCTGACAAGCTGCGCCGTGGCAGGGCATAAGCCCGGCTCGAGCGCGAACGCCGACAAGAATACTGCCAAGAGGGAACGGTATGTCCGAGATCGTCAAACCGGTTGGGCGCGGCCGCTGGCTGCAACTCGCCTTCGGCGTCGTCTGCATGTGCATGATTGCCAACATGCAGTACGGCTGGACTTTCTTCGTGAGCCCGATGCAGGAGCGGCACGGCTGGGATCGCGCGGCGATCCAAGTGGCGTTCACGCTGTTCGTCGTCACCGAGACGTGGCTGGTCCCGATCGAGGGCTGGTTCGTGGACAAGTACGGTCCGCGCATCGTCACGCTGTTCGGTGGCCTGCTCTGCGCCGTCGCGTGGGTGATCAATTCCTACGCGGATTCGCTCACCGTGCTCTACATCGCGGCCGCGATCGGCGGCACCGGTGCAGGCGCGGTCTACGGAACCTGCGTCGGCAACTCGCTGAAGTGGTTCCCCGACCGCCGCGGCCTGGCCGCCGGCATCACCGCCATGGGCTTCGGCGCGGGTTCGGCACTCACGGTCGTGCCGATCCAGGCGATGATCAAGTCCCAGGGCTACGAGGCGGCCTTCTTCTACTTCGGGATCGGGCAGGGCGTGATCGTCATGCTGATCGCCCTGTTCCTGCGCGCGCCGGCCAAGGGCCAGGTTCCGGAAGTCGCCCGGGTCAGCCAGTCGAAGCGGGACTACAAGCCCTCCGAGATGGTCCGCACCCCGATCTTCTGGGTCATGTACGCGATGTTCGTCATGATGGCCGCCGGCGGCCTGATGGCCACCGCGCAGCTCGGCCCGATCGCCAAGGACTTCAAGATCGCCGACGTCCCGGTCTCGCTCCTGGGGATCACGCTGCCGGCTCTGACCTTCGCGGCCACACTCGACCGGGTTCTCAACGGCGTGACGCGCCCGTTCTTCGGCTGGGTCTCCGACCATATCGGCCGTGAGAACACGATGTTCCTGTCCTTCGCGATCGAGGGCCTGGGCATCTACGCGCTGAGCCAGTTCGGTCAGAATCCGATCGCCTTCGTGCTGCTGACCGGTCTCGTGTTCTTCGCGTGGGGCGAGATCTACTCGCTGTTCCCGGCGACCTGCGGCGACACGTTCGGCTCGAAGTACGCGGCGACCAATGCCGGGCTGCTCTACACGGCCAAGGGCACCGCGGCGCTGATCGTCCCCTACACCAGCGTGCTCACGACCATGACCGGAAGCTGGCACACGGTGTTCCTCGCGGCCGCGGCCCTCAACATTCTCGCGGCCCTGCTGGCGCTGTTCGTCCTCAAGCCGATGCGCGCCGCCTACACCAAGAAGCCCGAGGCGGGCCTCGCACCGGTGCTGGCGCAGTAGCAGGCCCCGATCGTCCGGCGCCGCAGCGCCGAACCGAAGCGAACGAGCCCGGCGCCGTCTTTACGGCGCCGGGCTTCCTGCATACCGGGAACCGGGCTTTCCGGAGATCGGGCATGGACAGGGACGAGCGGATCGCGCGCGAGGGCGTCGTGGCGGCGGCGCGGGCACTCGACGCCCAGGGGCTGAACCGCGGCACATCGGGCAACGTCTCGGTGCGCTTCGGCGACGGGCTCCTGATCACCCCGTCAGGCGTGCCCACCGACCGGATCGGACCGGACGACGTGGTCCGGATGGATCTCGACGGGACCCACGCGCCGGATCGGAAGCCGTCATCGGAATGGCGCTTCCACCGGGACATCCTCGCGTCACGTCCGGAATTCCACGCGGTGGTCCACGCGCATCCGGTCTATTGCACCGCCTTCGCGATCTGCGGAGAGGCCATCCCGGCGGTACACTACATGATCGCGGCCTTCGGCGGCCCGACTGTACGCTGCGCGCCCTACGCGCCCTACGGCACCGAGGAACTCTCCGACCTCGCCCTCGCGGCGCTCGTCGACCGCAACGCCTGCCTCCTCGCCAACCACGGCATGATCGCGGCCGGGGCGAGCCTCGAGAAGGCCCTGTGGCTCGCCGTCGAGCTGGAGACACTCTGTCAGCAATACGCCGTCGCGCGGCAGATCGGGACGCCGATCATCCTGTCCGACGACGAGATCGGCACGACGGTCGAGCGCTTCCGCGGCTACGGCCTGAATGCGGCGCGGTCGACCGCGCCGGAGACGACCTGAGCCGCGGCTGACCTAGAGCGGTATCCGATCATATTGGATCATATGCGTCGTAGCCTCCGGCGGCGAGATAGCGGCGGCATTCGGCTGGCGTGAAGCGTCTGAAGGCTCGTCGGATCGTGTCCCAGAGGTCGCTGATC
>NZ_JBKFBI010000232.1:0-5001 GCF_053346095.1 Methylobacterium sp. A52T
TCAGTCCTGATCCTTCGCGTCCCTCACCCCAACCCTCTCCCGCACGGGAGAGGGGGCCTGGCGCGGCTGGCGAGACCGGGCTCGCCCTCCTTCCCGACCGTTGCAACAGGGTCGGATACGGCTCTAGCGGCAGACGATCGATTCCTTGAAGCCGCACGGATCGCCCATCCGGGTGAACGCGACCCGCTCGAACAGCGCGGTGACCGGCTGTCCCGAATACTCCGTCGGTCCGAGCCACGACGCGAAGTCCGGGCCCTGTCCCGACCAGACGCTGAGCATGATCTTGCTCGGATGGGAGGGAAGCGGCCGGTCGGGCGTGCCGACGACCTCGCGCAGCAGGCGTCCGTTGACGTACCAGCGCAGGCGGTCGGGCAGCCACTCGAAGGCGTAGTCCGCGGTGGTGGTCGCGGCGTCGAAGCCGAGGGCGTCGAGGCTGACGTGCTCGCCGACGCCGCCGACGAAGTAGTTGAGCTGGACCTTGCTCGTGTCCTTGCCGAGCCACTCGAAGTCGATCTCGTCGTTCGTCCGCCGGTCGCCGTTGTCGGGGCCGTTATAGGTGAAGAACGCCGAGACCATGCCGGACCCGGTCCCGGCCCGCATCCGGACCTCGTAGGTGCCGTAGCCGTAGCGCTCGCGGGTCTGGATCTCGGCGCAGCTGAAGGGGCGCTCCTTGTAGGTGATGTCCGTCAGGGACAGCGAGAGTTCGCCGGGCGTCGCGATCCGGGCGCGGTGCTTCGACCACGTGCAGCCCTGCCAGTCGCCGTTGACCCAGCCGTCCGAGACGTACCAGCGGCGTTCGTTCAGGGTGCTGAAGAGCTCCACGAAGGATGCGCCGCCCTGGGCAGCCGGAGCCGCGGCGGGAGAGTCGGCCTGGGCCGCGGCCGGCGGCGTGGCGGTCTCGCCCGCGCTCGCGGGATAGGCCTGCAGGAGAAGCGTCGCCGCCACGCAGAGGCGGCGGCCCGGGCCGGACCAGATCGTCATGCGCACGTCCTCAAACCAGTCGCCGCAGGATCGCGGCGGCGCGCATCGTAGCGGCGGGGGCGGCTCCGGCCGGGGATCATTCGGACGATCCGGCCCGGGGCCGGCCCCCTCCTTTCGGACGATCTCGCGCGGCGCGCCGGGGTCGCCCTACCGTGCCGGCGGACCGGCCGCGGCGCGGACCGGCCGGAGAGTCGCGGAGTCGTCCGGTGCGTAGCTTAGAGGCCTCGTCCCCCGTCCCGGAGGTCTGCGTCATCATCGCGGCCCGGGACGCCGCGGACACGATCGCGACCGCCGTCGCCTCGGCGCTCCGGCAGCCGGAGGTCGCCGAGGTCATCGTGGTGGACGACGCCTCCGCGGACCCGACCGGCGCGGCCGCCGCGGCGGCCGACGACGGTACCGGCCGCCTGCGGGTTATCCGGCTCGCCGAGAATGTCGGACCCGCCGAGGCCCGGAACCGCGCCATCGCGGCCGCCCGCGCCCCGCTGCTCTGCATCCTCGACGCTGACGACTACTTCCTCGAGGGCCGGCTCGGCCGGCTCCTCTCCGCGCCCCGGACCTGGGATCTGATCGCCGACGACATCGTCATGGTCCGCGGCCGCGAGGCGGCCTCCGCCGCCGGCCTCGTCACCGGACCGGGGCGGCCGCAGCGGCTCACCCTCGCGGCCTTCGTGACCGGCAACATCCCCCGTCCCGGCGCGAGCCGGCGCGAGCTCGGCTTCCTGAAGCCGATCATGCGGCGGGGTTTCCTGGACCGGCAGGGGCTGCGCTACGACGCGCGGCTGCGGCTCGGGGAGGATTACGCCCTCTACGTCGAGGCGCTGGCGGCCGGGGCGGTGTTCGCCGTGACCGCGCCCTGCGGCTACGTCGCGGTCGAGCGGTCGAACTCGCTGAGCGCGCAGCACCGGACGGACGATCTCGGGGCGATGCTGGCCTTCGACGACGCGATGCTGGGCCGGCCGGGTCTCGCCCCGGAGGCGCGGGCGGCCCTCCGGGCCCACCGCGCCGCCACGGCGCGGCGCTGGCAGCACCGGCGCGTCCTCGACCGGCGGCGCGCCCAGGGCTACGCGGCGGCCCTGCGGGAGCTGCTCGGCACGCCCCTGGCGTGGCGCCACATCCTGTCGGTGACCCTGGCGGCCAAGCTCGCGCGCCTCGTGCCCGCGTCCGTGCCGGAGCGGGAGACCGGTCCGCGCCTGCTCCTCGGACCGGAGCGCCGCCTCGAGCCGGCGCGCTGAGCCGGCGCTGAGCCGGGCCGCGCGGCGCGTCAGCGGTCGCGCTCCTCCTGGCGCGCCCGCACGGCCGCCACGTCGGACCGGACCTCGTCCAGCGCGCTGCGGACCCGCTCCAGGGCCGTCGAGAACGTCGCGTCCAGGTCCGGATCGACGGCGTCCGGCGCCGTGCCGTGACGGAAGCCGTCCAGCAGGTAGGGCATCATCTTGCCGTGGAGCGCCGTGTAGGCACCGGGACTGGACAACTCGTAGACGACCGCGAGGGCGTGATAGGCTCGGACGAGAACCTCGAGCGCGACATCCGCGCTGCGCGCGCCCCGATCGCAATCATCGCTGCCCATCATCGTGCTTGATAATTTATTGCTGCCCCGTCCGCCGGGTAACATGCCCACCTAAGACTGTCGACGTCGGGAGCCATTGCAATCTTCGATCCCCAATGGCGCGGGGCCGTTTATCCGCGCGCCATGGCTCGACTGCAACAGTCACTGAATAGCGGGCGTCAGTTCAAGGTCTCGTCTAGCCGCGGAGCTGCCGCGTCGGCCGGATCATTGTGGCGATCTTGGTCTCGACCTCGACCAGGACGCTGTTCACAAGGTGAAGGGCGCCGTCAACTGTACCGGTTGTCAGGCTCCCGTCGCGGCTCGTCTCCTGGATGATGCGGAAATTGTCCTCGACGAACGCGCGGATCTTCTGCTGAACGTCGGCGAACTCGCCCGGATGGGCCGTCTCGTAGAGCAGCGCCAGGGCCAGGTAGGCGCGCCCCACCATGTCCAGCGCCAGGGTCGTGCTGACCTCAGAATGTCCGGCGTCCGGGGGCGACACGACGACTGAATTTCCTGTCGGATGTTAGTTATTTACACTATCACGGACTTTATTCGGCGCCAACCGCGCCGTTGATCGGTGATGTGGATTCTGAATTGATTCCCGTCGACCCTGGGCCGGCCCCCGGCGGTGCGGGCGGTGCCCGGCCGGATCGCCGACACGGCGCGCGCGGGCGCGACGATCAACGGACCGCCGGCAGGCCGGTCCGGGTAAGCCCGGCTCGGGTGGTGGGACGCGTCCCGTCGCGATCGGCGCGGGCTCCGCGACCGTCCCGGGCCGATCGCGCGCGGCGTTAACGGCCGGCGGTGGCCCGGCGCTCGGCGCGGTCCTGGCCCGGCGCCACCGCGTGCGCGATCCGCAGCTTGAGCGCGAGGATCCGGTTGTGGCGCGCCATCGCGAGGAGCGACTCGGCGGTCCCGACATCGCCGCGCATCCGCAGCGCGTGGGCGGCCAGCGCCATCTGGGCAGCCATCGCGTCCGCCTGGCGGGCGGCGTGCGGGACGTTCTGGGGGAGGGGCATTCCGGATGGCCACGGTTCGAGGGCTCAGCCGATCCTCCGGACGATCCGTTAACGATATCTTAATGGCCGCACCCCCGCGCCGGCCGAGCGGCGCGGGCCGTCACTTCCGGATGGGCAAGCGGCCGACCAGCCAGCCCTCCTCGTTGCGCACGAGGAGGGTCCAGGGCGGCTCCCGGCCGTTTCCCGTAATCTCGTCGGCCATCTCGGCGATCACGCTACGCGCCTCGATCAGGGCTTCCTCGAGGCCAGCGGCCTCCACCCCCACGTGGTCGTGGATCGTCTCCTCGGCATTTGCGATCTCGAAGTAGAAACGCGCCGCCAACAGGGTTCTCCTCCGCCGGAACTCTTCGGGGAGTTCAGTTCTATAGACCGGTGTTAGCATCTTAGCCGTTCGCGCTCCCGGACAAAGCGGTCGGGAAAAAGCAGCCTGTCTTTGACAATTCGGGTGATGCGCCGGGAAAATGTTCGCGCGAGCGTCGACCGGCGCCGCCGGATCAGCCGAATGGCGTAGCCGCCCGGCCGCCGCCCTGGCCGGATGGCGATGTGAGGCGCGGTTCGGGGCGGTCCGGCTGCCGGTTCAGGACGGGCCGCGGCGGGGTCGGGCCGGTCGGGCCGAATCGTCGCCGCTACGCCCGATCGGCCGAGCCGCGTACGCCTAAGATATGATGTTGGTGCCCCTGTCGGGCCGCCGTAGACCCGAGCGTCGGTGCGATCGCGGCGAGGATTCCATGAACATCACGATGGTCGGGTCGGGCTATGTCGGTCTGGTCTCTGGCGCGTGCTTTGCGGATTTCGGCCACACGGTCGTGTGCGTCGACAACAATCGCGGCCGGATCGACGCGCTGAATGCCGGTCGGATGCCGATCTACGAGCCGGGCCTCGAGGCCCTGGTCGCCGAGAACGTCCGCCAGGACCGCCTGTCCTTTATCACCGACCTGGAGGCGGCGGTCGGTCAGGCCGACGCGGTCTTCATCGCGGTGGGCACGCCCTCCCGCCGCGGCGACGGCTTCGCCGACCTGAGCTACGTCTACGCGGCCGCCCGCAGCATCGCGCGCGCGCTGCGCGGCTTCACGGTGGTGGTGACCAAGTCGACCGTTCCGGTGGGCACGGGCGACGAGGTCGAGCGCATCATCCGCGAGACCAACCCCGAGGCGCAGTTCGCGGTCGTGTCGAACCCCGAGTTCCTGCGCGAGGGCGCGGCCATCGCCGACTTCAAGCGCCCCGACCGCATCGTCGTCGGCACCGACGAGCCGCGGGCCGTGGCGGTCATGGAGCAGATCTACCGCCCGCTCTACCTCAACGCCGCGCCAATCGTCGCGATGAGCCGCCGGACGGCCGAGCTGACCAAGTACGCGGCGAACGCGTTCCTGGCGGCGAAGATCACGTTCATCAACGAGGTGGCGGACCTGTGCGAGGCGGTGGGCGCGGACGTGCAGGCGGTGGCGCGCGGCA
>NZ_JBKFBI010000233.1:0-4989 GCF_053346095.1 Methylobacterium sp. A52T
GGCCCCCCCGCCCCTGCCGCCCAGCCCCCGGCCGATGACGGGCCGGCACGGATCGGCGCGCCGCGCCGGCGCGGCGCTGGCGATCGCCCTGGTGGTGCTGGCGCGGCCGGCCTGCGCGCCCCTCGTGGGGATGCTGCTGGTGCCGTTCCCGCCCCCGGGGCGACGCGTCCGCGCCTGGCGGGAGCGGCTGCCGCTCGCCGCGTTCGCCCTGCTGCCGGCACTCCTGCCGGTCTTCCTGCCGCCCCTGCTGCCGTCCGCGAGCCCCGGGCCTCGGCCCCCCGGCGCGGCGGGGGGCGGATTGGTGTCCCTGGCCGTCCCGCTGCCCGGGTTCCTCTCCGGGGTCTGGGCCGCCGCGCTGCTGGTGCCGCCCGTCGCGCTGCGGCGCGGCCCCCTGCCCCCGGCCGCGGAGCGGCTGTGGCTCTCGGGCTGCGCGCTCCTCGGCCTCTGGCTGGCGGTGCTGCCGCAGGCCCTCGCCCCGGCGGGCGGCCTCGGCGGGTTGCGGGCCCGGGACCTGCTGCCGCTGGCGCCGATGCTGATCCTGGCCTTCGCCCGGGGGCGGATCGGCACCGCGGCGGCCCTGCGCTGGCCGGCCCTGCTCCCGGTGCTGGCCGCCGCCCTCGACGCGGTGGTGCTGCCGATGATCGCGCTGCGGGCGTAGCGGGCGCTCAGTCCCGGTCCAGGAACTCCAGGAGCGCCCGGTTGAAGGCCTCGGGCCGGGTGACGCTGTGGGCGTGGCCGCCCTCCGGGGCGAGGGCGAGCCGGGCCTTGGGCAGCGCCGCCGCCAGCCGCTCGGACCGGGTGTAGGGCACCAGCACGTCGTCCCGGGCGGCCATGACCAGGGTCTCGTGGCCGATCGACCCGAGATGGTCCGCGATGGTGAAGCGCTCCAGGGCGGCGATGCGGGTCAGCACCGTCTCGGCGCCGGGGAAATGCGCCAGGGCCTGCGCCGCGTCGGCCTCGACCCGCTCGGCCTCCGCGGAGAGCCAGGGGGCCGGGTACAGGAAGATCGCCTGGGCCCGCACGTAGGCCTCCGGCCCGCCCCCGGCCAGGATCGCCCGGCGGGCCGCGAAGCAGCGGCGCGTGGCCGGGTCCATCGCGTCCCAGCCGTTGATCACCGCGAGGCGCCCGACCCGCCCGGGGGCGTCCAGCGCCATCTGGAGGGCGATCAGGCCGCCGAGCGCGTGGCCGACCACGTCGGCCCGGTCGATCCCGGCCGCGTCCAGCACCCCGAGCGCGTCCCGCGCCATGGCGGGGATGTCGTGGTCCGGCGCGAGCCGGCCGGGCGAGCGCCCGGTGCCGCGGTGGTCGTAGGTGACGACCCGGAACCGCGCGGTCAGGGCCGCCATCTGCGGCGCGAAGTAGCCCGCCGCGCCGCCGAGGCCCGGCGAGAGCAGCACCGGCCGCCCGCCCGCCGGGCCGGCCACCGCGTGGGGGAGCGGGCCCATCAGCGGCCGATATGGGCGATCGCGGCGATCTCCACGCGGGCCTCGGGCTTCACGAGGCCGCACTGGATGCAGTAGCGCGCGGGCTTCTCGCCCGGGAAATACTCGGCGTAGACGGCGTTGATCGCCGCGTAGTCGGCCCAGTCCGCCAGGAAGACGTGGTTGAAGGTGACGTCGTCCATGGTGCCGCCCGCGGCCTCGACCACGCCCCGGATGGTCTCCAGCACGTGGCGGGTCTGGGCCGCCGCGTCGCCGGCATGGACCACGTTGGCCTCCGCGTCGAGCGGCAGCGTGCCCGAGACGTACAGGATCCCGTCGGCCAGGGTGCCCGGCACGTAGGGGGCCAGCGGCTTGCCGGTCCCCGGCGGTATCACGACCTGCTTGGGCATTCCCTGCGCCTCCCGCGCGCGACCTGTCGGCCGGACCGGGCAGGCCGCGCGGGAGGCCGCGCCGCGGCGGCATTCGCGCACCCTGCCGGTCACCGGCCGGGCGCGCGATGCACTTATCCGGCCAGGTCGCCGCCGGACGTATCGATCCCGGCGTGTGAAGACGCCCCGAGGGCGGCCTCGAAGGCGGCGACGTCCGAGACCCAGCCGAAGAAGGTCTCGATGTTGGCGAGCGCCGCGTGCTGCAGGCTCTCCGGCCCGGCCTGGTGCGTGGCGTCGGCCAGCACGATCCCGAAATACTCCCGGTGGAACCCGTCCCGCAGGGTCGACTCGACGCAGACGTTGGTGGCGATGCCGGTGAAGACCAGCGTGGTCACGCCCCGGGCCCGCAGGGTGCTGTCGAGGGGCGTGTTGTAGAAGCCGCTGTAGCGCGGCTTGCCCATCACGATGTCGCCGGGCTCCGGCCTCAGGGCGTCCACCAGCGCGTAGTCCCAGGATCCCTTGGCGAGCAGCTGCGCGTTCACTTCAGGATGCCGCCGCATCGTCTTGAGAGCGTTGGATTTGTGCCAGTTCGGCGAGCCCGGGCCACCGGCCTCGACATAGGCCGGGTCCCAGCCGTTCTGGAACCACAGGACCGGGATGCCGGCGGATCGCGCCGCCGCCACCGCCCGGGCGATCCGGGCGATCACCGGGCCGGTGCCCGACACGTCGAATCCGGCCCGGTCGAGGTAGCCGCCCGGGCTCGCGTAGGCGTTCTGGACGTCCACCACGATGAGGAACGTGGTCGCGGGATCGAGGGCAATCGGTTCCGGGCGGGCCGGCAGGACGACGCCGCCGTGCCGGCCCTGGGCGTCGCGGTAGCCGGCGGGGCGGTCCAGCGGGTCATCCGTCGGGCGGTCCATCGGGCGATCCATCGGGCGGCCCATCAGGCGACCTCGGGCAGTGCCGCCGCCGTCACGTGCCGGCGCGACCGCATCAGGGGCTGGATCCGGGTCCCGAAATCGTCGAGGCCCTTGAGGAAATCGTCGAAGACGAGCAGCACGCCCTCCACGCCTTCGATGGTCATGACGGCGTCGAGCATCGCCGCCACGCTGGCGTAGCTGCCCACCAGGGTGCCCATGTTGAGGTTCACCGCCGAGGTCGGGTCGGCGAGCTGGCGCACGTTGGTGTCGCTGCCGGACTTCGTGTCGGCCGCGCCCTGGGCGCCGAGCCACGCGATCGCCTCGGCATCCGCGCCCGCCCTGTAGTGCGCCCAGGTCGCCGTGGCGGCGTCGTCGGTCTCGTCGGCGATGATCATGAACAGCGCGAAGGCGGTCACCCGCCGCCCGGTCCGCGCGCCGGCCTCGGCGAGCTTCTCCACCACGGGCGCGAAGGCGGTCGGCGTGTTGATCCCCTTGCCCAGGCAGAAATTGTAGTCGGCGTACTGGGCCGTGAAGGCCAGTCCGGCGCCGCTCTGGCCGGCGCAGATGATCTTCACCGGCGCCTGCGGCCGGGGGCTCAGCCGGCAGTCGCTCATCTGGAAATACGTGCCCTTGCGGTCGCTGGCGCCCGTCTCCCACAGGTCGCGCAGGATCTGGGCGTACTCGGCCAGGTAGTCGTAGCGTTTGGCAAAGTAGTCGTCGCCCGGCCACAGGCCCATCTGGTCGTATTCCGGCTTCTGCCAGCCGGTGACGAGGTTCAGGCCGAAGCGCCCATCGGAGATCGAGTCGATGGTCGCGGCCATGCGCGCCACGATGGCGGGCGGCAGGCACAGGGTCGCCGCGGTGGCGAACAGCCGGATCCGGGTGGTGACGGCGGCGAGCCCCGCCATCAGGGTGAAGGATTCGAGGTTGTGGTCCCAGAACTCGGTCTTGCCGCCGAAGCCGCGGAGCTTGATCATCGACAGGGCGAAGTCGAGCCCGTAGCCCTCCGCCTTCAGGGTGATCGCCTTGTTGAGCGCGAAGCTCGGGCGGTACTGCGGGGCGTTCTCCGACAGCAGCCAGCCATTGTTGCCGATGGGGATGAACACCCCGACACTCATGGCCTGTGCCGGACGGGCATCGGCGCTGTCGTCCGCGTGGCTCTGCATCGTCGTCCCGCGCTCCGCCCGGTCGGTTCCCCGCCGGAACCGAGTCGGCAAGCGGAGGCTCGCAAAACCGCCGCGGAGGGTCAAACCCGCGGCGCCCGTCGGGCGCGAAAATGCCCATCTTTCCAGCGACTTGCACAACCAGGGCGCGATGCCTGCCCAACCCGTGCGCGCTTCCCGTCCGGCCGCGCCTTCCCGCCGGCCCGCGCCTCCGCGCGGCGCGATGACCGGTCACGGTGCGGTGACGGCGCGGCGATCACTGTCGGCAGCGTCACAAACATTGTCGTGGGCGTGTCGGACACCATCTTCCCGTGACGATGACGGATCTCGGTCGGACCCTGCCTGACCTTGCCGGAGTGACAGCGATGCGCGCGTGGCCCGCCCTGCTCCTCGTCCTCGGCCTCGTCCTCAGCCTCGCGGGGCCGGCGGCGGCCGACGAGGCGGGGCGCGCGGCGGCCCGGGCGGTCATCGCCAAGCAGGAGCAGGCGCTCGGCCGCGACGACGCGCAGACCGCCTACGAGCAGGCCGCGCCGGGGATCCGGGACCTGTTCCCGAATGCCGACCTGTTCATCAGCATGGTCCGGAACCAGTACCGTCCGGTCTACCGCCACCGCAGCTTCGTGTTCGGCGAGGCGCGGGACACGGACGCGGCGGGCGTGGTCCAGTCGGTGGCGATCCAGGACGAGTACGGCGACGACTGGACGGCCGAGTACAGCCTCGCCCGCGACGCGGACGGGCAGTGGCGCATCACCGGCTGCCGCCTCACCAAGGCGCCGGGCACGCGCGCCTGAGGACGCGCGCATGAGAGCGCGCCCCCGAGGGGCGCCCGCCGCCGGCGCGGCGGGCGCGGAAGCCGGGCTCAGGGCCGGAACGTCCCGAGCTTCTCGAGCATCTGCAGGGTGACGTCGGCGCAGGCCTTGGTCGTGTCGTCGTCGGCGCACTTCACGTCGACCCGCGCGTCGCCGCGCTCCAGCACGATGTGGGCGGCCCGCGACGGCGGGGGCGGAGGCGGCGGGGGGCCGTCCGGGCCGGGACCGCGGCGCGGGTCGCCAGGGGGCGGGGGTGGCGCGCCGGCCTCGGGGCCGGGCCTCGGGCC
>NZ_JBKFBI010000234.1:0-4816 GCF_053346095.1 Methylobacterium sp. A52T
GGCGCCTGCCGTTGCGGGGGCTCGTCGCCCGGCGCGTGGCGGCCGCCGGCGACGGCCGCGCGGTGACGGTCGACGCCGCGGCCCGCTACTTCGGTGCCGCGCTGGCGCGGGGCTCCCTGGTTCCCGACGACGCGGGCGCGGCCCGCCTCGGCGGCACGCGCTTCGAGACCTGGCTCGCGACGGCATGACGGGCCCCGACCGTCCCGGCGGGCGGGCTCCGCCCCGACGCGATCAGGCCTCCGGTCCGGTCGTGCCGCCGGGGCACGGGGACGGGACGGCCGCCTTCGAGGCCCACCGTCCCCGGCTCCTGCGCATCGCCTACCGCATGCTCGGCTCGCGCAGCGAGGCCGAGGACGTCGTGCAGGACGCGTGGCTGCGCTGGGTCGCGGCCGACCGGAGTGGGGTCGCGGCGCCCGACCGGTTCCTCGCGCGCGTCGTGACGCGGCTCTGCCTCGACCAGATCAAGTCGGCGCGCGCGCGCCGGGAGAGCTATGTCGGCCCCTGGCTCCCGGAGCCGCTGGTCGAGCCGCTGGTCGAGCCGGGAGCGGACGGCGTGGACGAGGACGACCTCACCCTGACGCTGATGCTCGCGCTCGAGCGGCTGTCCCCGCTGGAACGCGCGGCCTTCCTGCTCCACGACGTGTTCGGCCTGCCGCTCGGCGACATCGCGGAGACGCTCGGGCGGGCGGCGCCGGCCGTGCGCCAGCTCGCGGCGCGCGCCCGCCGGAACGTCCGGGCCGCGCGCCCGCGCTATCCCGTGACGCGCGACGAGGGCGAGCGCGTCGCCCGGGCGTTCTTCGAGGCCTCCGCGAGCGGCGATGTCGCGGGGCTGCGGACGCTGCTCGCCGACCGCGTGACGCTCTCCTCGGACGGCGGCGGCAAGGTGCTCGCCTTCGTCAACCCGATCCGGGGGCTCGAGCGCCTGCTCCGGCTCTACGCGGGCGCGCGGCGCAAGTGGGGCGACGGCCGGGCGGCGCTGGTCGGGTTCGTGTGGATCGACGGGCTTCCGGGCTATGTCACCCGCGAGCGCGGCGGCCTCCTGCAGACGACGGCCCTCGCGATCGAGAATGGCCGGATCGACGCCATCTACATCACGCGCAATCCCGACAAGCTCCACCACGTCGCGCGCGCCGTCGCGGCCGGCCCGGGACCCGGCGACGCGGGCGGGCCTGCGGCGCGCCGGTCTTGACGATCCGCCCCGCGGCGCGGCTTGCATGGCGCGCGGCGGGCCCTCGCGGAGCCGCAGGTGAACCGACCCACGCGGACTGATCAACCATGCCGGCGCGCCCGCTCGTCCTGTTTCCCGATCCCCGCCTGACGCGCCCGGCCGAACCGGTCGACGCGTTCGACGCGGCCCTGCGGGCCCTCGCCGACGACGTCCGGGACACGCTCATGGCCGAGAGCGCCATCGGCCTGACCGCCCCGCATATCGGCGTCCCCGCGCGCCTCGTGGTGGTGCGGATGTCGCCGGACGAGAGCGCCCGCGTGTACGTGAACCCCGTCGTGTCCTGGGCGTCCCCCGACACGGAGGTCCACGACGAGGGCAGCGTCAGCATGCCGGGGGTGCGCGAGCGGGTCACCCGGGCCGCCCGCATCCGCCTGAGCTACCGCGACCTCGACGGGTCCACCCACGAGGAGGAGACCGAGGGCTTCCCGGCCGCGGTCCTCCAGCACGAGATCGACCAGCTCGACGGCGTGTTCTGGATCGCCCGCCTGTCGCGCCTGAAGCGCGAGCGACTGCTGAAGCGGTTCGGGAAGGGCCGGCCCGCCTGACCCGGTCGGGGCTCGCAGCGGGCTCGGCACCCCGCGGCGGCGCGCTGGCAGAGCCGGCGCGGGGCGGGCTACCATGGGCGCGACCTCGCCGACCCTCCGGACTCGCCCCCTCTGAACGGACCCTGCGCATGCATCCTGCCGTGGCCGCCGCCAACGCCTTCAAGGCGGTTCATGACGCCGGTCAGGTCCCGGACTACGAGCGCATCCTGCGGCAGGGCTACAGCCGCTTCCTCGCTCCGGGGGATGTCGTCGTCGACGTCGGCGCCCATACCGGGCTCCACCTCGTCGCGTTCGTCGACATCGTCGGCCCGACCGGCAAGGTCCACGCCTTCGAGCCGATCCCGTTCCTGATGAAGGATCTGGCGGGGCGTTTCGGCCGACGACCCGAGGTCGAGCTGCACGACGTCGCCCTCTCCGACACGGCGGGGCGCACCGATTTCACGGTCGCGAGCGTGCCCGGCGAGAGCGGGCTCCTCGCCCGCTACTTCAGCAGTCCCGCCATCACGTCCAAGACCATCAAGGTCAGGACGGAGAGGCTCGATACCGCCCTCGGTCACGTCCCCGCGGTGGCCTACATCAAGATGGACATCGAGGGCGGGGAGTTGAACGCCCTGAGCGGCGCGGCCCAGCTCCTCCGGCGATGCCGCCCGATCGTCAGCGTGGAGTACGGCTGGGCCGGCTACTCCGCCTACGGGCACGCGCAGGACTCCCTCTACCGGTTCGCCGAGAGCCACGGCTACATCTGCGCGGACATCACCGGAAACCTGATCGACGATGCGAGCACGTGGCTCGCGGTCAGCGACTACGTGACGTGGGATTTCTTCCTCGTCCCGCAGGAGCGTCGAGCCGACTGGGCCGCCCTATTCGCGCGCCGCCCGGAGCCCGGACCCGCGTGATCCGGACCCGGGCGGAACGGCGCGGCCGGACCGTCCGCGCGGCGGAACAACCGCCGCGCATGGTGCGTTGCACGCTCCCACCTCTAGGCCGTCCGGCGCGGCCAGCCACCCACCGTGCCCAGTCCCGAAGGTCCACCAGGATCGCGCGCAGGGTATCTCAGATCAACCCGCGTGAAGGGTCGTGACCGTGCCGAACTCGCGGCAGCCGTTTCAATCCTCGTCCGCCGCCAGCGCGCCGCTGGCGAGCTTGCGGCGTGGGTCGGGCCAGCTCTTCGAGAGCGAGCGTCGCCTCAACGCGGTCCTCGACAACGCCTCGGTGTCCATCTTCCTGATGGATGACCGCCAGCACTGCATCTACATGAACCGCGCCGCCGAGCAGCTGACCGGTTGGACGCTGCGAGAAGTCCTCGCGCGCGATTGCCCGCTGCACGACATCGTCCACCACACCTACCCGGACGGCAGGCCCTTCCCGCTGGAGGAGTGCGCGATCGACCGCGCCTTCCCGGAAAACAATCAGGAGCGCGGCGAGGAGGTGTTCGTGCACAGGGATGGGCACTTCTTCCCCGTGGCGTTCACTGCCAGCCCGATCCGCGACGATGCGACCAACATCATCGGGACGATCATCGAGGTCCGCGACATCAGCGAGGAGAAGGCGGCCGCCGAGCGCCAACGCCTGCTGATCAACGAGCTCAATCACCGGGTGAAGAACACCCTCGCCACGGTGCAGTCGATCGCCGCACAGACCTTCCGCGGGCGGACGGACCAGACGACGCGCGCCGTCTTCGACGCCCGGATGGCGGCCCTGTCCAACGCCCACAACGTGCTGGTCGAGGACAATTGGGAGAGCGCCAGCCTGCGCGGCGTGGTCGAGCGCGCGCTCGCCCCCCACCTTTTGGCGGAGGTCGATGCCGGCCGCTTCCGGTTACAGGGGCCGGACGCGCGATTGCACCCTAAGGTGGCAGTGACGCTGGCAATGGCCCTCCACGAGTTGATGACCAACGCGGCGAAGTACGGCGCTCTGTCGACGCCCGAGGGCCGGGTCGCGGTGACGTGGTCCCTGCACGATCGCGATGACGGCCGTCAGCAGCTCGACCTGCTCTGGGAGGAGCGGGGTGGCCCTCCAGTCACGCCCCCGACCCGGAAGGGGTTCGGCTCGCGGCTCATCGAGCGGCAATTGCCGCTGGAGTTCGACGGCAGCGCGGCGATCACCTTCGCGCCGGCGGGCGCGACCTGCCAGATGCGGATCCCGCTGACCCGGCTCGGCTGGATCGGCCAGGAGGCGGTCGAAGGGCCGCGCGCGCCATGACGCCGCTCGCCGGACGCCGGGTCCTGCTGGTCGAGGACGAGAGCCTCGTCGCCATGCTCGCGGAGGACATGCTGCTCGACCTGGGCTGCGAGGTCGTGGTGGCGATGCGCCTCGACCAAGCCCTGGCCCATGCCCGGACCGAGGCGTTCGATCTGGCGGTGCTCGACGTGAACCTCGGCGAGGCGCGCAGCTACCCGGTCGCCGACCTGCTGCTGGCGCGCGGCACGCCGTTCCTATTCGCCACCGGGTACGGGCAGCACGGCCTGGACGCCGCCTATCAGGCGGTTCCGGTGCTCCAGAAACCCTATCAGGCGGCGCCGCTCGAGCATCTTCTGCTGCGCCTGTTGAGCGGGGAGGGGCCGTACCGCACGGGCCCGACCGGCCTGCCGCCCGCCTGCCGCTGTCGGGCGTCCGAGCCCGCCCACGGGCAGTTCCGCGCCGATCCGATCCGTTGAGGCGCCCGGGCCGGCGCGGGACCGGAGCGACCGAGTACGGCGCCGACCGGCGCGGAAGGGCACCACCGTGATCGATCTCAACACGGCGACGGCCGAGGAGCTGGACAGCGTTCCGGCACTGAAGGGCCACGGTTTCGAGATCGTGCGCTACCGGGAGGAGCGCGGCCGGTTCACCAGCCTGCGGCAGCTCGACGAGGTGCCGGGCCTCAGCGGCAAGACCGACGGTGTCGCCGATCGGGTCACGGTCGCGGACGGTCCTTAGAGCCGTATCCGACCATGTTGCAACGGTCGGGAAGGACGGCGAGCCCGGTCTCGCCAGCCGCGCCAGGCCCCCTCTCCCGTGCGGGAGAGGGTTGGGGTGAGGGACGCGAAGGATCAGGACTGAA
>NZ_JBKFBI010000235.1:0-4797 GCF_053346095.1 Methylobacterium sp. A52T
CATGTCGTCGGCCAATTCCTCGGCCGATTCCTCGGCCACGCCGGGTTCGGGGGCGGCCGACGGGACGCCCGCGGCGGCCGCGGCCCGCGCGCGGCGCCAGGAGGCCGCCGTCGCCGTCGCGGCCGCCACCGTGATGGCGGCGCCGCCGCCGTCCTTCTTCAACTTCTCCGACACTGTGGTGAGCTACCGCTTCCAGGGGCCCTCGGCGGAGCCCGGCCTCCGGGTCCAGCGTCCCGACGGCCAGTTCGTGGGGCGCGAGGTCCCCAAGACCGTCATCAACCTGTTCCACGCCAACGCGTGGGCCTACGGCACCAACCTGCTCTCCCTCGACATCCTCCGGTCCGGATCCCAGGATCCGGCCGGCAATCAGGTTGGCCGGTTCGAGGGCGTCGGCGCCACCGAGTTCTACCTGATCTACCGGGGCGTCCTGAGCCTCAACAAGGTCTTCGACACGCGGGCCCTGGCCATCCCCGGCCTCGCGAAGGATGTCGGCCTGTCGTTCGGGGCCGACGTCAACACCAAGGACACGACCTTCGATTCCGAGAAGCGCGCCGGGACCTTCGGGCTGAGCTTCGCCTTCGACGTGCCGGCCGGGTTCGTGAACCTGAAGGTCCAGGGCTACAAGGAGTTCTCCCGCAACGGCTTCGCCGGATACGGGCCGGTGCCGGGCTTCGACTACGCGCACTTCCGCAGCGTCGAGTTCAAGATGACGCCGGAATTCGAGATCACCTACACGATCCCGCTGCCGTTCACCGGGCTGCCGCTGTCGCTCGCCGGCTTCAACACGATCGTGCTGCCCAAGGGGCGCTACGGTCGATTCAACGAGAACGACACCCAGCTGGAATTCGTCTCCCAGACCAACCTCGTGCTCGATGTCGGGCAGCTCGTCGCCGGCACGCCCAACCGGGTCGAGGTCTTCGCCGGGTTCCAGTACTGGCACAACAAGTTCGGGGGCGACCCGCGGCGCACGCTCAACACCGAGGAGAAGGCGCTGATCGCCGGGGTGGCCTACCACCTGAAATGAGCCGGTCGGATCGGCGCGTCCGCGGCGGGGACATGGCGGGCCCGGTGTCGGGCCCGACGAAGCGGGGCCCCAGGCGCGGCCAGAGCCGCGGCCTCAGGCGCGGACGAGCTTGCCCACGACCGCGAGCAGCTGCTCGGGCTTGAACGGCTTGGTGATCCAGCCGGTCGCCCCGGCCGCCTTCGCCTGCTGCTTGATCGCCTCGTCGGATTCCGTGCTCAGGAAGAGGATCGGCACGCCGGTGCAGCTCGGCAGCGTCCGCAGCTGCTTGATCATCTCCAGCCCGTTCATCACCGGCATGTTGAGATCGGTGATGACGAGGTTGACGCTCGCGCTCCTGGCCTTCGCGAGGCCTTCGGCGCCGTCGCCGGCCTCGATCACCGTGTGGCCGGCCGGGCCGAGCACCACCTTGATCATCTGCCGGATGCTGGGCGAGTCGTCGACGGCGAGGACAGTGGCCATGACACGGATTCCGTTCTTGTGCCTGACGCGCGCCTAGTGGAGCGGCGCGCTGGGGTGTTCGATCGCGGCGCGCCGGAACGCGCTCTCGACCGCCGGGGGGACGTTGACCATCGCGATCCCGGCGGCCCGGCCCCGCGCCGTCCGGTCGGCCGCGAGCACGATCTGGACGAAGGTGACGTCCGCGCGCTCGACCGCCGCGCAGTCGAGGGTGAGGCGCGCCCCGCCGGCAAGCGCCGCCGCCAGCGTGTCCTGCAGCGCCCGGACGGTCCGGATGGTGCAGTCGGGACCGAGCGTGAGGACGGGAGCCTCGGACATGCGGGTTCGTGACCTCGACGACGGATGTGCGGGGCGACGCGCCGCCGCGCCCGAGTCAACACCGCGGCGGGTAAATTCTTCCTGAAGGTTCGGCCAATCGCGGACGGCCGACGCGGACGCGGACCCAGCACAGGACGGAGCTCTGCCCGCCCTCGGACAGTGTTGATTGGCTAATACTGTGATCTGTGCCGGCCGAAGCGGCCAGCGGCCGGGCGATAACGCTTTCTTCAACGGCGATCCTTAGCCTCGGTCGGGTACCGACCGTGGGATTGTTCATGACCCGCGCGCGTCGGACGACGCCGAGAGACCCGCCCGCCGATGGCCTTCCAAGTCGCCCACGACATCCTCAGGCAGGTCCCGGCCCGGTTCCGTCGGCCCGAGATGCGGCCCGAGGTGGGGTCCGAGGTGGGGCTCGATGACCGGCGCGGATCGGGCGCGGCGATCCCCGCCGCCCCGCTCCCGGAGGCGGACGCGTCGTCCAGCGAGCCCGCGCCGCTGCCCGCCGCGATGGCGGCCGAGCCGGCGCCCGCCGCGCAGGCGGCCGACCTGCTCCAGGCCTGGCTCGGCCTCTCGGCGCAGCAGCGGACGCTGCTCGACGCCCTCGTCGCCGAGCTCGGGATCGTCTCCACCGACGTGGAGGCCAACGTCCACGGCCTGTCCAACCGCTTCCAGAGCATCGCCGCCACGACCTGCGAGCAGTCGGAGATCGTCCGGGGGCTCGTCGCCTCGGTGCAGACCGTCCGGATCGACGACCGGACCCTGCAGCTCGGCGACGTCGCCGCCGGCCTCGGCGAGACGCTCACCGCCCTGATCGAGCGGATCACCCTGATGTCGTCCCGCGGGTCGACCCTCGCGCAGGGTCTCGCCGGGGTGCTCGAGGGCCTGTCGTCGGTCGAGGGGAGCGTCGCGCAGATCGAGCGGATCAACCGCCAGACCAACCTGCTCGCCCTGAACGCCAAGATCGAGGCGGCGCGGGCCGGCGCCAGCGGCGCGGCCTTCGCGGTGGTCGCCGACGAGGTGCGCGGCCTCGCCACGACCATCAACGCCCTGTCGGACGTGATCAAGCAGCAGATCGGCACCATGGCGGCCGGCCTGCGCGGCAGCCATGCCCTGCTGGGCGACATCGCGGCGATCGACATGTCCGAGGAGAGCCGGACCGCCGAGACGCGCGTCCGCATGGTGATGCGGGCGCTGGTCGAGCAGAACGCGCAGGTCGCGGGCATCCTGCAGCAGACCGCCGAGACCACGCAGGCCATCACGCAGGACGTGTCGGCGGCGATCGTGGCGATGCAGTTCCAGGACCGGGCCAAGCAGCGCATCCAGAACGTCGAGGGCCTGCTGCGCTCGGCCGGCGCGGAGCTCGGGCGGCTCGCCGACCACAGCGCGGACCGCGTCGCGGCGCCGGGCGCCGCGGCCGACCCGGCCTGGATCGCGGCGGCGATCGCCGGCTGCACCCTGGGGGAGGTTCGCGCGCGCCTGAGCGAGCGCCTGCTCGGGGGGGCTCCGGCCTCCGGGACGCCGGCCGCCGACGACGATCTGGACGGCATCGACCTGTTCTGAGCGCGCCCGCCGCGCCGGCGCGCTCCGAGGGCAGCCCGTTCGGGCCCGGTCGGCGGTCGCGCCGCGGCCGGGCCTTCCCGCGCCGGACCGGCCGCGACGGGTCCCGTTCCCGGTTTCAGTCCCGTCGCGATCCGCGCGCCGCCCGCACGGACCTGCCGCGGCCGGCATCCGCGCGGCTGCGCGCCGGTGGACGTCGATGTTCGTCCACGCAAGTCCACGCCCGACCGAGTCCATCGACGTTCGTTGACGCGCGCCGATGCGCCGTGAAGGCCGGAACCGTGCCGCGCCGCGGGCCCGAGATCCTGTGATCCGCGTCTCACACGATCGCAGTATCCGATAATCAAGCTCTTCGGATCGGCTGCGGATATACTTCCCGTTCGGGATTCAAATCTGTTCGTTAACCGAAAATTTCTGGTCCGATTATATACAACCGAGCAGGTCCGGCGGCGGCTGCGCGTCGTGTCCCGTCACCGCGCCGTCGCCGCGCGCCGGGACGGTCTGTTCGACTGCCTGATCGCGAGGGACGCGGCCGGTCTCCGGTATCGGCACGTCCGTTCGCGCTCGGGATCGGGCGGTTGGTTCTGTATCTGCGTTCTAGGCCCGGGGGTCCGTTCGTCTCATGACTGCTCTCGATCCCGCGGAGATCTTCCGCGCCGAGGCCGCCGAGCTGCTCGCCCGCCTGGAGACGACGCTGCTCGACCTCGGCGACCGGCCCGAGGACCGGGCCCTGATCGACACGGCCTTCCGGGCCCTGCACACCATCAAGGGCTCGGGCGCCATGTTCGGCTTCGAGCAGGTCGCCGCCTTCACCCACGACTTCGAGACCGCCTTCGACCGCGTCCGGCGCGGCGAGGTCCCGGTCGGCCGCGACCTCGTCAACGTCTCCCTCTCGGCCAAGGACTACATCCGCGGCCTCATCGAGGAGCCCGAGGCGAGCGCCCCGATCATCGGCGAGGCCATCCTGGCCGAACTCGAGCAGCTGCTCGGCGCCGCGTCCCGCCCGGCCGCCCCGTCCGCGCTCCTCCCGGAGCCGGCCGCCGATCCCGCTGCGGCGGGGGAGGGCGGCTGGCAGATCGGCATCGCGTTCGCGCCCGAGATCCTCCGCAACGGGACTAATCCCCTGGCGCTCCTCGACGAGCTGCGCGACCTCGGCGCCTGCACGATCGTGCCGCGCCTCGACGCGCTGCCCGAGCTGCCGGCCCTCGACCCCGAGAGCCTCGCCATCGGCTGGGACGTCACGCTGCGGGCGGCCGTGCCCCGCGAGGCGATCGAGGACGTCTTCCTGTTCGTGCGGGACGAGATGACCCTGACGCTTGTCCCGGTCGCGGCCGCGCCACCGGCCACCGCGCCACCGGACGCCGCGCCCGAGCCGGCCGAGGCCGCACCGCCGCCGTCGGGGCCGCCGTCCGGCGCGGTTCCGGTCGCCGGCCTCGCCGCCC
>NZ_JBKFBI010000236.1:0-4751 GCF_053346095.1 Methylobacterium sp. A52T
GGCCCGCGGCGCGCCGTCGTGCTGGCGGCCGTGGCGGTCGTGGCGGTCCTGGCGCCGGTCGCGCAGGGGCGGGCCGCGCCCGCGCCGGCGGGCCCGCCCCTGACGATCCGCTACCTGGAGCGGCGGGTCGAGCGGCCGGCGCCGCTGAACAACGAGGACCCGATCCCCGACGACGAGGGCGCCAAGGGCGCGGAACTCGGCCTGCGCGATTCCAACGCCACCGGCCGCTTCCTCGGCCTCGGCTTCGACCTCGGCACGACGGTCGTCGAGCCGGGCGCCGACATCCGCCAGGCCTTCCGGGACCTCGCCGACCGGCGCTTCGTGGTGCTCAACGCCCCGGCCGCCGACGTCCTCGCGCTGGCCGACCTGCCGGAGGCGAAGGGCAGCGTGCTCCTCAACATCGGCGCCCCGGACACGCGCCTGCGCGACGCCGAGTGCCGGCGGAACCTGCTCCACGTCCTGCCGTCCCGCGCCATGCTGGCCGACGCGCTGGTGCAGTTCCTGGCGTTCAAGCGCTGGTCCCGGATCCTGCTGGTCACCGGTCCGGAACCGGGGGACGCGCTCTTCGCCGAGGCGCTGCGGCGCAGCGCGAGGAAGTTCGGCGCGCGGATCGTCGCCGAGTCGCGCTACGACCCGCAGGGCGGCGACGTCCGCGACACGGCCCTGCGCGAGTTCGCCCTGCCGACCCGCGGGCCCGAGCACGACGTGGTCGCGGTGGCCGACGAGGCCGGCGCGTTCGGCGCGAGCCTCAACTACAACACCGCCTCGCCCCGGCCCCTCGTCGGCACGCAGGGCCTCGCGCCGGCCGCCTGGGGGCGGCCCGTCGAGGCCTGGGCCGCCGTGCAGCTCCAGGGCCGGTTCCGCAAGCTCGCCGGCCGGGCCATGCGGCCCGTCGACTGGGCCGGCTGGATGGCGGTGCACGCCGTCGGCGAGGCGGCCGTGAAGGCGCGCAGCACCGACCCCGCGGCGGTCCGCGCCGCCCTGACGGCGCCCGGTTTCGAGATCGGCGGCTTCAAGGGCCGCCCTCTGAGCTTCCGCGCCTGGGACGGGCAGCTGCGCCAGCCGGTCTTCCTGCTCTGGCCCGGGGCCGTCACCGCGACGGCGCCGATCGAGGGCTTCCTCCACCACCGCACGGAACTCGACACGCTCGGCCTCGACGCGCCCGAGAGTGCCTGCCGCGCCTTCTCGGGGACCGCAGAATGACCCGGCTCGCCGCCCTCGCGCTGCTCCTCTGCCTCGCGGGCCCCGCGCGGGCCGAGGAGATCTTCGTCTCGAACGAGCGCGACAACACCGTCTCGGTGATCGACGGCGACAGCCTGGAGGTGCTGCGCACCTTCCCGGTCGGCCGTCGGCCCCGCGGGCTGACCTTCTCGCGCGACGGGCGGTCGCTCTACGTCTGCGCGAGCGATTCCGACGCCGTGCAGGTGATCGACCCGGAGACCGGGCAGGTCCGGCACGACCTGCCGTCGGGCGAGGACCCGGAGCAGTTCGCCCTGGCGCCCGACGGGCGCACCCTGTTCATCGCCAACGAGGAGAACGCCACCACCACGGTGGTGGACGCGCAGACCCGCCGGGTGCTGGCGCAGATCGACGTCGGCATCGAGCCGGAGGGCGTCGCGGTCAGCCCGGACGGGCGCACGGCCGTCACGACCTCCGAGACGACCAACATGGTCCACTGGATCGATACGCGGACCCTCGCGGCCGTGGATGCGACGCCGGTCGGGCAGCGGCCGCGCTTCGCCGCCTTCACGGCCGACGGGTCCCGACTCTGGGCGTCCTCGGAGATCGGCGGCACCGTGTCGGTGATCGACGTCGCCACCCGCGCGGTGATCGCGACGATCGAGTTCGCCGTGAAGGGCATCGCGGCCGACCGGATCCAGCCGGTGGGCATCCAGATGGCGAAGGACGGGCGCCACGCCTTCGTGGCGCTGGGGCCGTCCGACCGGGTCGCCGTGGTGGATGCCGCGACCTACCGGGTGGAGAGCTACATCCTGGTCGGCCGCCGGGTCTGGCAGCTCGCGCTCAACGCGGCGGGCACACGGCTCTTCACCACCAACGGCGTCTCCGGTGACGTGACGGTGATCGACGCCGCGACGTTCCGGCCGATCAAGACCGTGAAGGTCGGCCGCTTCCCCTGGGGCGCGGCGGCGCGGCCGATGCCTTCGGCGCAGGCGACGGACGGGCGCGCCGCCGGTGCGGTGCCGTGACTCGTCCGCAGTCCGGAGCGCGGGCCCCCTCTCCCGTGCGGGAGAGGGACAGGGTGAGGGATCAGGGCCGGCCGGACGAGGCGCGAGGCGACCGCGGGTCGAGACCCTGCTCCATCCTGAAACTCCTCGTCCCTCACCCCGACCCTCTCCCGCACGGGAGAGGGGGCCCGTCGCGCACGGCCGTCGGCGTCGGTGCGGGACCCGGGCCTGCGACCGACGCGGCCTGGGGCGGAGGCAGCCAGATGACTCGGCCGCTGCGGAGCGCAGCGTCTCCCAAGCCGTCCGCGCTGCGCACCGCCCTGGGCCGGGGCGCGGGCCTGATCCTTCGAGCCGCGCTGCTCCTTCTCGCCCTGCTCCTGCCGACCCTTCCGGCCCGGGCCGGCCAGCTCGATCGCGCGGGCGTCGAACGCCACTTCCCGCCCCCGCTGGTGGTCGGCGAGAAGGACGACAGGCTCCCGGTCTGGCCGATCCTGAAGCAGCAGGCCGGGTCCTACGAGGTCTTCGCCTACGCGTTCGAATCCGTCGATCTCGCGCCGATCCCGGGCTTCGGGGGCACGCCCCCCGACCTGCTGATCGCGCTCGCCCCGGACGGCACTTTCCGGGACGTGACGGTGCTCTCGCACCACGAGCCGGTCTTCCTCGAGGGGCTCGGCCCGGAGCCGCTCCTCGCCTTCGTCGAGCAGTATGCCGGCCTCTCGGCCCGGCAGGCGATCCGGGTCGGGCGGCCGAACGCGCGGGCCGCCGGCGCCGCGCCCCAGACCACCGTCGACGGCATCTCCATGGCCACCGCCTCGACCCGGGTGATCAACCAGTCGATCCTGGCCTCGGCGCTGGCGGTCGCCCGCGCGAAGCTCGGCTTCGGGGCGGCCAATAGCGGCCTGAAGGTCGAGGCGAAGCCCGACCTCTACGAGCCCCTGACCCTGGCCGAGCTTCTCGCCCGGGGCTGGGTCCGGCGGTTGACGGTCACGAACGCGGACGCCGCCGCGGCCTTCCGGGGCACCGGCGTGGCCGATCCGTCCGAGGGTCCGGCCGACGCCGTGCTGACCAACCTCTACGTCGCCGCCCTGGACCCGCCCTCGATCGGCCGCAACCTGCTGGGGCCGTCGCGCTACGACGCGCTCATGCGCGAGCTCGGTCCCGGAAACCACGCCGTGATGGTCGTCAGCGCCGGGCCGGAGGACGCGCCCGAGAACCCGGTCGGCGACCGGTTCGTTCTGGGCGCCGTACCCGACCGGCTGGCGATCGGCCAGGCCGGCCTGATCGTGAACGCGCGCGACATGGCGGTGGAGCGCCGCGACGCCGGCCTCGGCGAGGGGCTGCCGCCCGGCCCCTGGACGATTTTGCGGATCGACCAGGCCGCCGGCTTCGACCCGTCCGCGCCCTGGGTGCTGACCGAGACGATCGTTCGCGAGCGCGGGCAGATCCTGTCGGAGAAGATCGCCCGGACCTTCACGGTCGAGACCACCCTGCCCGCCGACCTGTTCACGCGGGTCCGGCCGGATGACGGGCCGAGCTGGACCGACCCCTGGCGGGCCCGGGCGCCCGAACTCGCCCTGATCGGGCTGATGCTCGCGGTGCTGGTGCCGGTCCTGAGCCGCCAGCGCGGGCTGGTGGCGGACCAGCGCCGCTTCACCCTCTTCCGCCTCGGCTTCCTGGCGCTGACGATCGGTTTCGTCGGCTGGTACGCGCAGGCGCAACTCTCGATCGTGACCCTCGTCGGCCTCGTGCGGGCCGCCACCGCGACCCACGACCTCGCCTTCCTGCTCTACGACCCGCCCTCGCTGGTGCTCTGGGCCTTCGCGCTGGCCGCCCTGGTCGCCTGGGGGCGCGGCACGTTCTGCGGCTGGCTCTGCCCCTTCGGCGCGCTGCAGGAACTCGTCGCGCTGCTCGCCCGGCCGCTGCGCATCCGCCCGGTCGCGGTGCCGCCCGGCCTCGACCGGGCGCTGCGGTCGATGAAATACGTCGTGCTGGCCGGCATCCTCGGCGCCGCCGCCGCGGGGTCGCCCCTCGCCGACACGTTCTCAGAGGTCGAGCCGTTCAAGACCGCCGTCACCCTGTACTTCGTCCGGGCTTGGCCGTTCGTCGCCTACGCGGCCGGGCTGCTGGTCCTCAACCTGATCGTCTACAAGGGCTTCTGCCGCTACCTGTGCCCCCTCGGCGCCGCCCTCGCCCTCCTCGGGCGGGTCCGCGTCCTCGACTGGATCCCGCGCCGGGCGGAGTGCGGCTCGCCCTGCCAGCTCTGCAAGGTCCGCTGCCGCTACGGCGCCATCGCGCCCTCCGGCCGGGTCGACTACGCCGAGTGCTTCCAGTGCATGGAGTGCGTGACGATCATCCACGATCCCGGGCAGTGCGTGCCGCAGGTCGTGGCGCGCAAGCGGGGCCGCCGCGCCGCGCCCCGGCCGGTGACCGTCGGATGAGCGCGCCGCCTTGTTTCGCGCCGGCCCGGCGCCGGCTCCTCGTCGGGGCCGCGGGGCTGGCCGCACTCGGCGGTGTCGCGGCGTTCCGCGCCGCCGCGGCGGCGCGCGGGCTGGCGCTGCGCACCCG
>NZ_JBKFBI010000237.1:0-4748 GCF_053346095.1 Methylobacterium sp. A52T
TCAGCCGGGCGGTGGCGGTGTCGGCCGATTCGGCCGCCCGCTCGGCCGACACGGTGGCGGCGGCCACCGAGGAGCTCACCGCCTCGGTCCGGGAGATCGGCGTGCAGGTCGGGTCCTCGGCGGACCTCGCGGCGAACGCCACGCGGAGCGCCGACGGCATGGCCGCGGAAGTCCACCGCCTCGCCCAGGCGGCCGGCAGCATCGGGGAGATCGTCGCGATCATCTCGCAGATCGCCGGCCAGACCAACCTGCTGGCGCTCAACGCCACCATCGAGGCGGCCCGCGCCGGGGAGGCCGGCCGCGGCTTCGCGGTGGTGGCCGCCGAGGTCAAGACGCTCGCGGAGCAGACCGCCAGGGCCACCGAGGAGATCGCCGGCAAGGTCGCGGAGATCACCGGATCGACCGAGGCCTCGGTCCGGTCGATCGGCGGCATCACGGCAGTGATCCGCAACCTCGCGCGGATCGGCGCCGAGATCGCCGCCATGGTCGAGCAGCAGGGCGCGGCCACCGCGGAGATCGCCCGGACCACCGCGCAGACCTCGCAGGACACACGCGGCGTCTCGGGCCACATGGCGGGTGTCGGCGCGGCGGCCGGCACGGCGAGCCAGGGCTCCGCCCAGGTGCTGCGGGCGGCGGCCGACCTGTCCCGGCAGGCGGCCGACCTGCGCGGCGCCGTCGAAGGCTTCCTGGCCCGGGTCCGCGCGGCCTGAAGAGAGGCTTCCGGCGGGTCGAGACCCCTGGCGGTGTCGGGAACCGTCTCGGCGCGAGGCGGCCCGGGGATCCGATGACGAGCTTGCGGCCGCCACGACACGCCGCGCTCCCTGGGCGGCACGGCGATCCAGGACTTCGAGGCCGAACGAGCCCACCGCCACGAAGGCCCCGCGCCGGCCGCGAGAGGGCACGGGGACGGTGCACGCCCGGAACCCCGGGGCTTCAGCGCGGGATCCGGGCCGGATCGCCCCCGGTTTCCGGCCCCGTCGGGAATCAGTCGAGAATCAGTCGAGAATCAGTCGGGAATCAGTCGGGAATCAGTCGGGAATCGCGAAGCCGATCGACAGACACAGGGCCGCGACGGCTGTCAGGGCCATGGCGGCCTGACGGACCTGACGCCAGCGCGCGCTGCGCGCGCGCTCCTCCGGGCTGGCGCCGAGCTGGAGCTCGTCGTCGAAGCCCGTCACGAAGGATTCGAAACTCGGGAAGGCGCGCCGCGCGAGCCAGATCCACACGCCGACGGCGATCAGGCCGAGGACCCAACCGCCGTAGGTAAACGCATCGTCCAACATCCGGCGCAGCCCTCGAGACGACGCCCCCCTCGCGACTTATTCTACGGGAAGTTGCGAAGATTGCCTAGGCGGAAGAAGGGCTTCCGGTGGCGGTTCCGTGTTTCCGAACGTGTCTCGCCGGGACCGATCGGGTGCCGGTCCGGCCGCGTCCCCGTCGCGCGTCAGTCACGGCCCCGTCGGGTTCCTGTCGCTCCCCTGTCAGTCTCTCGCGCGGCCGAGGGCGTAGAGGGTGATGGCGGCGGCGTTCGAGACGTTGAGGCTGCGGATCGCGCCCGAGAAGGGGATCCGGGCCAGGACGTCGCAGCAGCCCCGGGTCCGCTCGCGCAGGCCCTTGCCCTCGGCGCCCAGCACGATCACCAGCGGCCGCGCGATCGTCAGCGCGTCGAGGCTCTCGGGCGCGTCCGAATCGAGGCCGACCCGGGTGAAGCCGCGCTCGCCCAGGGCGATCAGGGCCTCGGCGAGGTTCCGGACGGTCACGAAGGGCACGTGCTCCAGGCCGCCGGAGGCGGATTTCGCCAAGACCCCGGTGGCGCCCGGCGCGTGGCGCGCCGTGGTGACGATCCCGGCGACCCCGAAGGCCGCGGCGGTGCGCACGATCGCCCCGACATTGTGCGGGTCCGTGATCTGGTCGAGCGCCAGCAGCAGCGCGTCGGCGGGCAGGTCGTCGAGGCCGGGCGCGGGCAGGGGCTCGGCCTCCAGGTACAGGCCCTGGTGGACGGCGTCCGGGCCGAGCAGGCGGCCGATGTCGCTCGGCCGCACCAGCTCCGGGGTGATCCGCACGGCGCCCCCGAACTCGGCCTCCAGCCGCGCGGCCGCGTTCTCGGTGGCGAGCAGCCGGTGCAGGCCGCGCCGGGCGTTGCCCAGGGCCTGCACCACGGGATGCCACCCGTAGAGCACGGTCGGCCCGTCGCCGCCCTCCTCCCACGGGCGGGACGCCCCGCCCGGGCGACCTCCGGACCGGGGGGCGGGGCGCCGGGGCCGGTTGGGGCGTCCGCCGGGCGGTCGGCTGTCGTCGCGGCGATCGGTCATCGGGCCGCGATCGGCGAAGGGGCCCGGGGCGGGGCGAGGCTGGGCGGGGCGGGGCCGGGCCGGGCGGTTTCGGGCGAGGGGGGCATCGGCGCGCTCTTCTCTGAGGGCCCTGTCGGAAGGAGCCGAGAAACCGGGCGGAATCGCCCGCGTCAAGCCGGCATCGCACCGGGAGCTCCCGGCAGCCCACGGCAACCCTCGGGAGATCCAAGGGGCCGGGACGACCGCGGAGCGCGCCGGCACGGCACCGGATTCCGTCGCCGACCCGTCAAGTCGAGACAGTCCTCCCTCGTAGGAATGTGGAAAACGGACTCATATTCCCTTTGTGACCTGTGCATGTGCGGGCGCGACACGGTCGTTCGTCAGAACGAACGGGCTGATCCGCAGTAGGAAGATTATCTGGAGGAATCTCTCAGAGAGTCAGTTCAGCAAGTTATATGGGGTGGCGAATTCCGCATCTGTGCCATAGGCTTGGCCTGCATCCGCGCATCCGACTCTGCGCCGGCCTGCATCGGACTCTGCGTCGGGGCGTATCCGATTCTGCGCCCGGACGGCCGGTCGACGTATCGGAATCTGCGCGGCTGCGTATCCGATTCGGCGCGAATCCGGGCCCGGAGCAGTGAATAACGGGGACGGATACCCCGCGGTCCCGCGTATCGGACTCTGCGTCGGGTCGCCGGGGGGCGGGGCCCGTATCGAACTCTGCGCGCGCCGACCCGGGAGCCGGCCGGGAAGGGAGCGGTGTCGGCCCGCTTTCCGGCGCGTCCCCGCGACTGGGGAAGCGTGGATTGCCGGGACAAGGCCGATCGGACGGGGGCCGCGGCGGGCGAATCGTGGCATGGCAGGATCGGGCCGTCCGTCCGCCTGGCGGATCGACGGCCCGTGGACCGCGGGCCGAGGGGCGATGAGCATCGAGGAGAAGATCGCCGGGATCCACGACCCGGACCTGCGGGCCGAGATCGAGGCGGCGCGCGGCGGCTTCCTGTTCGCGCAGATCGTCGAGCACGTGCTGCACCGTCAGCGCGAGCGCGACGCGCAGGCCGCCCTCCTGGGGGAGGAGGAGAGCCGCCGGGCCGGGCTGTCCCGCGACCAGCGCCGCCGCGACGCGGTGCGCCTCGTGATCGAGAACGAGCCGGCCGTCCCGTCGAGCCTCCAGCACATCCACTCGGTCCTGGCGCTGTGCGGCCTGCCCTACCGGGACCCCGGGCCGGTGCGGGAATTCTCCCGCAGCTACGGCCGCAACTCGCTCAACCTGATCGCCGGCCGGATCAAGGACCCGGAGACCGGCGCCTTCGAGCCCCAGGGGCTGCCCTACGGCCCGAAGGCTAGGCTGGTGCTGCTGCACCTCTGCACCGAGGCCGTGCGCCAGCGCAGCCCCACCGTGAAGGTGGCCGAGACCCTGTCGGGCTTCATGCGGGAGATGGGCTTCGCGGTCACGGGGGGCGAGCGCGGCACCATCCGCCAGTTCAAGGAGCAGCTGAACCGGCTGGCCGCCTGCTCCATGCAGATCGGCCTCTGGGACGGGCGCGACAGCGCGACCACCCTCAACGTCCCGCCGTTCCGCAGCCTGGAACTGTGGCGCCCCCGCGCCGGGGAGGGGGACGACGAGGCCGGCCGCACGGTGCGCTTCGATCCCGAATTCTACGAGACCCTGATCCGGCACGCCCTGCCGGTGGACCTGCGGGCGGCCCGGGCCTTCTCGGGCTCGGCGCGCAAGCTCGACCTGCTGTTCTGGACCGGCTACCGCCTGCGGTCCCTGCAGCGGCCGCTCCGCCTGACCTGGGCCAACCTCCACGCGCAGTTCGGGGCCGAGAACGCCTCGATCCGCAGCTTCCGTCAGGCGTTCAAGGCCGATCTCGCGCATCTGCGCGAGGTGTTTCCGCGGCTGCCGGTGGTGCTCGACGACGGCGGGCTGACCCTGCACCCGGCCGATCCCAGCACGCTGCTCGTGCCGCCCCGCCCCGCGGCTAAGGGAATACGGAAGCGCCTAAAGGAATAGAACAGGGATCGTTGTCTCTCATTCTTTTAGGGAATGATCACCGGACGAAATATGCGACGGCCGGTATTCCCTGAACGGCGCGGAATGAGCTATGTGTTCCATCCGCCTGGAAGGAACATCACGTGGCCCTGTCGGATTCCGAGATCGCGGCGCGGCTCGCAGCGCTGCGACGCCAGCGCGAGGCGCTCGATCGGGAGATCGCCGATCTTGTCCTCTACCAGGAACTCGGCCGCCGGCTCGCGGCCGGCGGAGCGGCCGCGCGGCCGGACCCGCTCCTGAAGCCCGATCCGCCGGCGCGCCTCGGCCGAGACCTGGCCGACGGGCCGCCCCGGGGGCGGGACGTACGGGACGTACCGGAGGCCCGGTCCGGACCGCCTGCCGACGGGGCGCGCGCGGCCCCCGGACCGCCTGCCGACGGGGCGCGCGCGGCCCCCGGAGCG
>NZ_JBKFBI010000238.1:0-4724 GCF_053346095.1 Methylobacterium sp. A52T
GGGTGGCGGCGGGCGCCCGCGGTGTCGCCCGCGGGGCGCCCCCCGCTCTGGAGCGCGCTCAGCGCGCGGCGGAGGCTCGTCCAGGCCGCGCCGTCGAAGACGTAGAGGTCGGCCTCGTCGACCAGCCAGGCGAGCCAGCCGGCCCGCGGCGCGGCGCCGGTCCAGACCCCGTCTTCGTAGCGCACCACCTGGCCCGCGAGCCCCGCCCAGGCGCCCCCGGGCTCGGCGGCGGCCACGAGGTAGCGGTCGCCCTCCGCGGGGCCCGGCGGCGGCGCGGCGAGGTCCTTGTCCAGGCAGGCGAGCTGGACGAGGGCGTCGAGGAGGCCGAGCGCCTCGTTGTGGGTCACGTGCTTCTGCGCCTGGCTCGCGGCGATCAGCGGCAGGCCGAGATGGGGCGTGGCGTCGGACATGGGGCGGCTCCCTGGCGGTCAGGCCGAGCGGACGGGGATACGGGCGCGGCGGGCGGGTCCGGGGCCGGCGACGAGACCGATCTGCGCCACCGCGACGTCGAGATGCGTCTGGGCGCCGCCGAAATCGGCCGCCTCGTCCGCGTAGAGGCAGTGCTGGGCCTCGGCCCGGACCGTGCGCAGGGCCGTGCCGGCGGCCGAGAACACCGTCACCGCGTAGGCTTCCGGCTCATCGAGCGGGATCTCGGCCGGCTCCCAGGCGTCGCCGTCGCGGCGGGCCCGCCGGATCCACGAGAGCCGCACGCCGTCCGCCGCGCGCCGCGCCCGCAGGTGGACCGGCCGCAGCGGCGTCAGCGCCGCGAGGCCGGCCGCGGCGGTGATCTCGGTGAAGGCCGGGTCGGCCGGATCGCCGTCCGCCGGCCCGATCCGGTAGCGGAACGCGCGGCCGAGCTCGTCCAGCCGGTCGACCAGGGGCGCCACGGCGCCGTCGTCGAGGCGCACGATCAGGCTCCCCGCCGGGCTGACGCGCGCCGCCGCCGCCTCGCTGCCCGCGAGCCCGCGCAGGAAGCCGGACAGCCGGTAGGTGTCGGGCCCGGTCAGGACGACGGACGCGGCGCCGAGCAGCTCCACGGTCCCGTCCGCGCCGAGCAGGGCGAACAGGTTGCCCCCGGCCAGCATCGCGCCCGCCCCGATCGACGCGAGGGTCGCGCCGCGCCGCAGGGTGACGTCGAGCTGCGCGCCCCGCTGGATGCGCCAGAGCGGGCCGGGCGGCAGCGCCGACAGGGTGCGGCCGAGGCAGGCCGGGTAGTCGACGAGGCGGTGCAGGGCGAGCGGCCCGTCACCGGCGGCGCGCCAGATCGCGACCGCGCCGGGCCAGGGCTCGGCCGCCACCGCGCAGGACTGCAGGATCGTGGGCTCGCCGCGGTCGACCGGCAGGTCGAGGGCCAGGGCGAGCGGCGGTCCCGGGAAGGCGGGCGGCGCCACCCCGGCCCGGGCCATCGCGCGGGGCAGGCCCCGCCCGGGCCCCGCCCGGGGCGGCACGCCGCTCGCCTCGATCCGGCGGCCCGTGGGCGCGTCGTCGATCCGGTCGATCCGGCGCAGGACCGCGCCGCCGGGCACGTCTGCGGGCACCGCCAGGAGGTCGCCGGGCTCCAGCTCGACCCGGCGCGGGCTCAGCGTGAACACCGCGGTGTCGCGCGCCGCGATCAGCCGGTCGAGCAGCGCCTCGGCCAGCCCGTCGGCGGTCTCCCGGCGGGTGACGATCGCCGCCTCGATCCGGGTCTCGCGACGCCGCAGGCCGGCGGGCCGCACGGCCGAGGCCGCGGCGCGGCGGTAATCCGGGCTCTCGGAATCGGTGATCCCGAGTTCCACGGAGCGCGGCAGGGCGCTCTCCTCCGCCCGGACCTGGTGCAGGACCGGCCGCTCCTCCGACAGCCGGACGAGGTCGGCCTCGGCCAGGATCACGGGCCGGTCGCGGCGGGGGCCGCGCAGCCGCAGGGTCCCGGCCACCGCCGACACGTCCAGGCCGTAGACCTCCGCGAGGGTCTCCAGGGCGCCCCGCGCCGTGAGCGGCCGGTCGATCACGTAGCCGTCGAGATAGGCGGCGGCCTCCACGGAGACCGGCGCGTCGAACCCGAAATCCGCGAGGATCCTCAGGACCAGCAGGTCGAGGTCGCAGCCCTCGATCCGGCCGGTGATCCAGTGGCCGACCCGCCAGTTGGCGGCGTCGGCCCAGACGCCGCGCACCGTCGGGAAGGCCGGGAAGGGCCGCGCGTCCCAGGCCCAGACGAAGATCCCGTCGGGATCGACCATGCGGCCGCCGTAGACCGGCGAGACCGGGTTGTCGGCCTCCCGGAAGCCCGGCACGGCCGGGTCGAACCGCGCGATCACGGCCTCCAGCCCGCGGAGCTGGATCAGCTCGTCCCGCAGGGCGCGGGATTCCGGCGGGAAGGCGCTCTCGGACGATTTCGGGTCCGGGAAGACGTTCGGGCCGTTGGTGCCCTTGTCCACCGCCGGAACGCCGATCTCGGTGAGCCAGATCGGCTTGCCGGCCGGCACCCAGGCGGTGGTGCGGGTCTCGACGCCGCCGTCGCGCTCCACGTGCGGGCTCGACCACCACGCGACGAGGTCCTTGGCCCGGTAGATCCAGGGCTTGCCGGCGGCGCCGTCGGTGATCGGCCGGCGGGCCTGGGCGGCGCGGTCCTCCGCGTCGGCGTAGTACCAGTCGAAGGCCTCGCCGGACGCCCCCCGGGCCTTCAGATAGGCCCGGTCGGCGATGTCGCCCGTCACCGCGAGATCGGCGTGGTCCGGGTCGTCGCGCCAGTCGGAGACGGGCGGGTACCAGTCGATCCCGACAGCGCCGATATTCGGGTCGGCGAACAGGTCGTCGAGGGGGAAGCGGACGGTGGCGCCGCCGTCGCCCACATGGGCGCCGTACTCGGTCCAGTCCGCCGCGTAGACCAGGGTGACGGCCGGGCCGAGGCGGTCGCGGAGCGCGGCGGCGAGGTCGCGCAGCGCGCGCACCGCCGGGTAGCCGGCCGCGCCGCGCACCCGGGTCAGGCCGACGAGCTCGCTGCCGATCACGAAGGCCGCGAGCGGCGCGCCCGAGGCCGCCCAGCCGGCCGCGAGGTCGGCGTAGTGCAGGACCGCGTCGCGGTAGCCGCCCGCGAAGAAGGCCACGACCTGCGCGTCGGCCGCGGCGGTCCCGTCCGGGCTCCCCGGACGGCCGGGGGCCGGATCGCAGGTGATGCGGCCGCGCCAGGGATAGGCGGGCTGCGCGGCGCCGGGGACGTGCGGATCGGGGAGCGCGTTGCCGGCCGGCACGTCCATCATGACGAACGGGTAGAGCGACACCGCCAGCCCCCGGCGCGCCAGCTCGGCGACCAGCCGGGTCAGGCCCGCATCCGCCGGCGTGCCGCCGTAGGCCGGGCTGCCGTCCGGCAGGGTCGAGACCGTCTCGGCCCGGTCCCGGGCGATCCCGGCGACGCGCCAATCCTCCGGCCGGGCCCGCTTGTCGGCGGCCTCGACCTTGGGCACGACCCGGCAGGATCCCGCCCGCAGGTCGGTGCCGAACCACGTCGCCACCACGGCGACCCGGCGCAGGTTCGGGCACAGCGCCTGGAGGGCGTCGAGGGAGGCGATCACGTCGGTGCCGCGCTGGAGCTGGTGCCGGTTGGCGGCCTCGGTGCGGCCGAGCCCGAGATCGACCGTGACGCGGTCCGGATCGAGGCCGAACTCGCTGGCGCCGGGGATCAGGTCGACGGCGCGCACCCGCGCGAACAGGCCGTTGACCGGGCGGATCACCTCGAAGGCGAATTGCGGGACGCGGTTGCCGAAGGCCGCGAGGGCGAGGTTCTCGAACACCGCGTAGGCGAGGCCGCGATAGGCGGGCGCGTTCTCGGCGCCCTCCTTGGCGACGATCAGCGGGTCCGGCTCCTGGCCGGGGCCGCCGGTATGGACCCGCAGGGTCAGGCCGGCCTGGTCGATCTCCCGCCCGTCCGCCCAGATCCGGCGGACGCAGGCGATCTCGCCCTCGCACAGCCCGACCGCGAGGTTGGCGAAGTAGCTGTAGCGGGTGGTGACGGTCCTCGGGCCGCCCGCGAGCCCGCCCAAGCCCTTGGCGGGCGCGGCCGCGCGGGCGACGGTGGTGTTGGCGACTTCCAGCGGACGGGTCGCCCAGATCAGGGTGCCGCCGATCCGCGCCCGCCCGTAGACCCGGGGGATCGGATCGCCCTCGGTGGAGGTGAGCCCGGCGACGTCGGCGAGCCGCGGCCCCTCGACGAGGCGCGCGTGCCGCCCGGACCCCGACAGGGCGCCGCCGAGGGCCGCGCCCGCGACCGAGCCGAGCGCCCGCCCGACCAGGCCGCCGATCGGGCCTCCGAGGGCGGTGCCGACCGCCGCGCCGGCCGAGGACAGGATCAGCGTCGCCATGGCGGGGCTCCGGATCTGATGGCGGTTTCGCGTGGACGGGTTGCCGTTCCGTATCCGATCGGATACGTTCGACCCGTGACGACGATCCTGCTGTCTGACACCTTCCGGACCTGGCTCACGGGCCTGAAGGATCACCGCGCCAGGGCGCGCATCGCGGCACGTATCCGCAGCGCGGGGCTCGGCAATTTCGGGGATGCCAAACCGGTCGGGGCAGGTGTGTTCGAGATGCGGATCCCGTATGGCCCCGGCTTTCGCGTCGACTAGAGCCGTATCCGACCCTGTTGCAACGGTCGGGAAGGACGGCGAGCCCGGTCTCGCCAGCCGCGCCAGGCCCCCTCTCCCGTGCGGGAGAGGGTTGGGGTGAGGGACGCGAAGGATCAGGACTGA
>NZ_JBKFBI010000239.1:0-4709 GCF_053346095.1 Methylobacterium sp. A52T
CGCAGGACCGCGAGGTCGAGGGAGAGGTCGGAGAGGCTGACGCCCGACGCCTCGTTCGGCAGCATCTCCCCCGGATCGGGACTGTAGCGGGCGGCGACCCGCGCCCCGTAGACCGGCCGCGCCGGCTCGCTGCCGCGGAAGAACACCACCAGCGCGCCGAGCGGATCGCCGTTCACGCAATGGGCCGCGGTGAGCACGAGATCCGGCGCGATGAGCACGCCGGTGCAGCGGGTCAGCTTCAGCGCCTCCTCGGGCTGGGTGATCGTGCCGATCGCCACGGTGGCCTGCGCCAGGGCATCCCGGCCGGCGGCCGAGCCGCCGTCGATCGCGGCGGCCGGGCCCGACAGGCCCAGACCGAGGGTGAGCGCCGACGCGGCGGCGGCGCGCCGCGCCCCGGTGGTGGTCCGGAAGGTCGTCCCGAAGCTGGTCCCGAAGCTGATCACGTGCTGCTCATCTCCGCCGCGAGCCCCCGGACCACAGATGCCGCCCGCGCGGCGTCGCGCAAGCGGGCGCGAGGACGCGGCCGCCGTCACGTCCGTGTCATCGGCGGCCGGCTCAGCAATCAGCGCGCCACCGTCCAGGTCGTGGTGCCGTCCTTGTTGTCCTTCACGGCGACGCCCATCGCCGCGAGGGCGTCGCGCGCCCGGTCCGAGGCGGCCCAGTCCTTGGCGGCCCGCGCCGCGCGGCGCTCGGCGATCAGCGCCTCGACCGCCGCGACGTCGACCCCGGACGCCGCGACCTGATCCTGCTCGCGGTCGCTGCGGGTGCGCGCGAGGAAGCCCAGCAGGTTCGCGCCGGCGCGCAGCGCCCCGGGCTGCGCCTCCGCACCGCTGCCGAGCCGGTGCAGCTCGTTGATCGCCGCCGGCGTGTTGAGGTCGTCGCAGAGCGCCTCGACGACCCCGGCGGGGATGTCGGGCGCGGCGGGGGCGTCGCCGGCGGCGTTGTACCAGCGGTCGAGCACGCGGGCCGATTCCTCCAGGCCGCGCAGGGTCCAGTCGATCGGCTGCCGGTACTGGGTCTTGAGCATGGTGAGGCGCACGACCTCGCCCGGCCAGTCCTTGAGCACGTCGCGGACGGTGATGAAGTTGCCGAGCGACTTCGACATCTTCTCCCCCTCCACCTGGAGGAAGCCGTTGTGCAGCCAGACGTTGGCCATCACCGGCGTGCCGAAGCAGCAGCGGGACTGCGCCACCTCGTTCTCGTGGTGCGGGAAGATCAGATCGATGCCGCCCGCGTGGATGTCGAAGGTCCGGCCGAGATGCTTGGCCGACATGGCCGAGCACTCGATGTGCCAGCCCGGGCGGCCGGCGGCGGCGATGCCGGCCGGCGACGGCCAGGACGGCTCGCCGAGCTTGGCGGGCTTCCACAGGACGAAGTCGAGGGGCGAGCGCTTGTAGGGTGCGACCTCGACCCGGGCCCCCGCCTCCATCTCGTCGAGGGGCCGCTTCGACAGGCCGCCGTAATCCGGCATCGAGGGGACGTCGAACAGCACGTGGTCCTCCGCCACGTAGGCGTGGCCGGCCCGGACCAGGGCCTCGATCATCGTCACCATCTCGGCGATGTGGTCGGTGGCGCGGGGCTCGACGAAGCGGGCTCGCGCGCCCGGCACGTTCACGTCCTCCGGCATGAGCACGCCGAGGTCGCGCACGTCGCAGTGGAACTGCGCCAGAGTCCCGTCGGTGAGTTCGCGGATGGTGATGCCGCGCTCGGCCGCCCGGGCGTTGATCTTGTCGTCCACGTCCGTGACGTTGCGGGCGTAGGTGACGTGCTCCGGCCCGTAGAGGTGGCGCAGCAGGCGGAACAGCAGGTCGAAGACGATGATCGGCCGGGCGTTGCCGATATGGGCGGCGTCGTAGACCGTCGGGCCGCAGGCGTAGACGCGGACATGCTGCGGGTCGATCGGCGCGAACGCCTCCTTGGCGCCGGTGAGCGTGTTGTAGAGCCGCAACATCGGCGCCATGAAACCCATCCCTTCTCCGGCGCCGGGGATGACGTCCGGCCCGGAGCCGTGGCCGGAAATCCGGCCCTGCCTTCAACGACCTGAGGGCCCCGCGCGGCGAAGAGCGGCCGAAACGTGGCGGATCGGCCAGCCCCGGCACGGCACCCTGTTGCATCGCGGCGACGGCGCGGCCCGCGCGATGGGGCTAACCCAAAAGCGTGAGGAATTCGAGATGGCTTGCGCGCCATGCGGGTAAGGCTTCCTTAACCGCGCCGTCGGACCGTCCGGGCCACGATCCTCACGCCACAGATCCTGTGCCCAAGGACAATCCATGCGACGCTCGGCCGTTGGTTCCCTCGCTCTCGCCACCGTTCTCGCCTGCGCGGGCCTGACCCACGCCGCGCTGGCCGGCACCGACGGCGAGACGCCCGCGAAGGCGCCGGCCCGCGTCGAGAAGACCTTCCTGATCCCGTCGAGCGACGGCTACGGCGTCGGCGAGTGCCTGACGACGCCGGGCAGCGCCTGCGGCCAGGTGGTCGCCAACGCGTGGTGCGAGGCCCAGGGCTACGCCGCGGCGAACTCCTACGGCGTCGCCGCCGCCGACGAGTATACCGGCGCGATCAGCCAGCCGGTCCCGGCGCCGTCCGAGCGCCCGATCCGGATCACCTGCCAGGACTGAGCCGGCCGCGGACGGCCCGTCGCCGGGCCGCCGCGCGGAAGGCTCACGTCACCGGGCGCCGCTCACTTCATGAAGTCGGCGCATTTCTGCGCCGGTTCGGTGCCCCAGGGCGCCAGCGGCACCGCCGAGGTCGAGTTCTTCGGCGAGCCCTGAATGACCTTGTCCGAGTAGACCATGTAGATCAGCGTGTTGCGCTTCGCGTCGCAGCCGCGAACGATCTGCATCGACTTGAAGATCAGCGACCGGCGCTCGCTGAACACCACCTCGCCCTGGCTGAGCTTGCCCTTGAAGGCGATCGGCCCGGTCTGCCGGCAGGCCAGCGAGATGTCCGAGACATCCTCGGCCAGGCCCAGCGTGCCCTTGATCCCGCCCTTCTCGGGCTGGGTGTACCAGCACGACACGCCCGAGACCGCCGGATCGTCGACGCCGTAGACCACGAGCTTGTCGTTGGGCGTCAGCGGCCGCCAGACCGTCGACTTGTCGAAGATCCGGTCCGGCTCCTGCGCCGCGGCCGGACCGGCCGCCGCCAGGCCCAGTGCGAGAAGCCCAACATAGGTGAGACTCCGAAACAACATCGCCGGTCAATTCCCCCTCACGCTTGCGGGCCGGATGTAGGAGGGGTGTCGCGGTCTTGCGAGGGGGCGTAGAATGGTCCCGCTTCCGTCCCGAAGCGCGGATGCGCGCGGGCTCCGGATACTCCGGATCGCCGCGCACCCGATCAACGCGATGCAGCCTATGCCTCACCGCCCGATCGTCCGTACGCTCGGCCGCCTCGTCCTGAGCGCGGCCATAGCCCTCGGACTGTCCTCTCCGCTCGCGACCTCTGCCGGCGCGCAGGAGGCCGCGCCCGCCCCGGCGCCCGCCGAGGCGCGGCCGGCGCCGCAGTTGCCGTCGCCGCAGTGCCGGCGCTACCGGGCGGAGCTGGCCTCGCTCCAGAGCGGCGCCAGCACGACGCGCGCGCTCAACGACGAGATCGGTCGGCTCGAAGCCTATTTCCGCGGCCTGAACTGTGAGGGCGGCAAGTTCCTGTTCTTCGACACGCGGCCGCCCCAGTGCGGCGCGGTGGAGCAGCGCATCCGCGCGCTCAAGGCCACCTACGGCGGCGCCGTGATCGACGACAGCGGCGCCCGGAAGCGCGAGCTCCAGGGGCTGGTCGCCTCCACCTGCCCGCCGCGCGAGGCCTATGCCGGCTCCGGTGAGGCCTACGGCCGGGGCGGCCCGCAGATGGTCTGCGTGCGCACCTGCGACGGCGGCTACTTCCCGATGAAGAACCTGCCAGAGGGCCGCGGCGGCGCCGACGAGATGTGTCAGGCGCTCTGCCCGGGGACCGAGGCGCAGGCCTATTCCATGCCGTACGGCGACGACGCCCTGAAGCACGCCGCCACGGTGAAGGGCAGCCGAGCCTACACGAACCTCGCCAACGCCTTCAAATTCCGCAAGGAATTCGTGCCGAACTGCTCCTGCAAGCCGGAGGGCAAGTCCTGGGCGCAGTCTCTGGTGAAGGCCGAGAGCATGCTGGTCCGGCACAAGGGCGACATCTTCGTCACGCCGATGCAGGCGGAGGCCCTGTCCCGGCCGAAGGTGCGCCTGACCCTCGTCGGCCGGGCCGACCGGACCGCGGCGGAGCTCGCCGCCGATGCCGCAGGCCGCGCGGGCGTCGATACGAAGGGCGGCGCGGGACCCGGCCGCGACGAGGCGGCGAAGGACCAACCTGCCGCGGCCGACGGCACGAAGGCCGCGGAGGCCAAGCCGGATCACGTTGCCGTGCGCATCATCGCGCCCGACGTCATCGCGGTGCCCCAGCGCCTCACCCCCTGAGGCCGGTTCCGCGCCGACGGGCGCGGAACCATACGCGATGTCCGGTGTTCGGCTCGGCCTGAACCGACACGAGACCGCGATGCGCCTGCTCCGCCTGATCCTCCTCACCGGCACGGTGCTGCCGGGCCTGACGCTCGTGCAGCTCGCCGACGCCGCGCCGGGCCGGATCCAAGTGGCGCAGGGCGGACCGGACGAGCGCGGCCCCCGCGGCGGCGAGCCCCCGCACGGCGGCCCGCGCCCCGAGCGGCCGCCGCAGGAGCGTCCCGGCCCGCC
>NZ_JBKFBI010000024.1:0-51197 GCF_053346095.1 Methylobacterium sp. A52T
GGCTCCGCCGGCGCCGCCTCGGCCTCGGGGGCGGGCTGCTCCGGTGCGGGCAGGCGCGTGGCGCGCGGCGCCAGGACGAGGCGCCCGGCCGCCACGATCGCCCCCTGGCCGATCGGCCCGTCTCCCGCGAGGGCGCGCGCCACGCGCGCCGCCAGGATCGGGCCGCGCAGCGACGCGATCCCGAAGGCCTCGGCCAGGGCGCAGAGGCTCCCGACCGGGTCGGGCTCCGGCGCGCCCGGGGCGGGATCCGGCTCGGCCGCCGCGGCGTCCGCGAGGCCGAGCCCGCTCAGGTCCAGCCGGAAGGCGAGGCGATCGGCCAGCGCCTCGGCGACCGTCTCGTCCGCCACACCCTCGTCGAGGAGGATCAGGCCGAACCGGGCGCCGCGGTCCGAGACCGTGCCGGTGTCGAGGGCGGCGGCGAGCCGCGACGCGGTGCCGGGCGCGAGGCGTTCGGCCATGGGGACGACGACGATCCCGCCATCGGCCTCCGCCAGCAGGCCGGCCCGCGCGACGGGGCGGCCCGCCGCCAGGGTCGCGGCGAGATCCAGGCCGCCGAGCAGGCCGTCGTCGCCGATGCCGGGCGGCAGGCGCCGCCAGGGCGTTCCCGGGGGCAGCAGCGCCCGCAAGCTGTCGAGCCAGCTCTCGCGCACGGGCCCGGCGGGGGCCCGCAGCACCGCGCCGCCGAGCCCGTGCGGGTCCGCGGCGAGAAGCCGGGCGGCCAGACGGGCATCGGCCCAGGGGCCGGCCGTCATCCCATCCGCTTCGGGCGAGCCCGGAGGGTCACGCATCGGGTTGAGCACGGCGCAGGAGCCCACTCCCGACCGGGCTGCGGAGGCCGCACGCGTCGATCGAACCGCAACGCAGCCGAAGGGGCGCCACAAGCCCCCTCTCCCGTGCGGGAGAGGGTTGGGGTGAGGGACGAGAAGGTTCAGGATCGAGCGCGCCGTCGACGCACGACCAGGGCGCGCCTCCTCCGGAGAAACCCGATCTCTCACCATGACCCCCTCTCGCCCGGGAGAGGGGACCCGCGCTCCGTTCTGAGCCGCCTCGGCCGGAGCCGCGCGATGAACGCCCTCGCGCTCGGGTGGCGCGCAGCGGCGCCGTCACGCGAACACCTCCGCCAGCGCCCGCTCCACCCGCGCGGTGGATCCGGATTCGTCCAGCGGGTTGCGCCGCAGCCGGTGGCGCAGGGCGGCCGGGGCGATGCGCCGGAGGTGATCGTCGGTGACCATCGCGGCGCCGTCGAGCGCCGCGAGCGCCCGGGCCGTGCGCATCAGGGTCAGTTCCCCGCGCAAGCCATCCGTCCCGAGGGCGAGGCAGAGCCGCGCCGCGCGCTCCAGGGCGGCATCCGGCACGGTGACCGATGGCAGGCGCTCCCGTGCCAGCAGGATTCTTTTTTGAATCTTTCGCTCTTCGCCGTCACGGGCAGCACAGAACCCCTCCGGATCGCGCTCGTAGGCGTCGCGGGCGCGCACCACCGCGATGCGGGTGGGGATGTCCCTCGGCGTCGCGACCTCGCAGGCCAGCCCGAACCGGTCGAGGAGCTGCGGCCGCAACTCCCCCTCCTCCGGGTTGCCGGACCCGACGAGGACGAACCGCGCCGGGTGGCGGAGCGACAGGCCCTCGCGCTCGACCGTGTTGACGCCGGAGGCCGCCACGTCGAGCAGGAGGTCCACGAGGTGGTCCTCGAGGAGGTTGACCTCGTCGATGTAGAGGAAGCCGCGGTTGGCCCGGGCCAGCAGCCCCGGCTCGAAGGCCTTCACGCCGGCGCCGAGCGCCCGCTCCAGGTCGAGGGTGCCGACCACCCGGTCCTCGGTGGCGCCCAGCGGCAGGTCCACCACCGGCACCGGTTTTTTTTCGGACTTTCTCCGCGCGCCCGGCAGGCTCGCGCAGTGCGGACAGGATTCTGCGGGACTTTCGGGATCGCAATTGTACGGGCAGCCGACCACCGCCCGCATCGGCGGCAGCAGGGCGGCCAGCGCCCGGATCGCCGTGGACTTGCCGGTGCCGCGGTCGCCGAAGACCAGCACGCCGCCGACCGCCGGGTCCACCGCCGCGATCAGCAGCGCCTGGCGCATCTCGTCCTGGCCGACGATGGCCGAGAAGGGGAAGGTGGGCACGCGATGACTCGATGCTGCGGGGGCATCCAACCCACCCCCTCATCCTGAGGTGCCGCAGCGTAGCGGAGGCCTCGAAGGAGGTCTCCAGAAGACGTGCGATGGCTGGAGGCCTCCTTCGAGGCCCGCTGACGCGGGCACCTCAGGATGAGGGCGCAGGTGGGAGAAGGGAACCCCCGCCCGCGCCTACTCCGCCGCCTTCTGCCGGAGCCCGATCCGGCCCCAGATCGTGGTGAGCGCCTCGACCAGATGGGCGATGTCGGCGTCGGTGTGCAGCGGCGACGGGGTGATCCGCAGGCGCTCGGTGCCGCGGGCAACCGTTGGGTAGTTGATCGGCTGCACGTAGATGCCGAACTCGTCGAGCAGGGTGTCGGAGATCCCCTTGCAGAGCACCGGATCGCAGACCATCACCGGCACGATGTGGCTGTCGTTCGGCATGGTCGGGATGTCGGCGGCCTCCAGCGCCTGCCGGACCTTCGCCACCCGCTCCTGATGCCGGGCCCGCTCGACGCCGCTCTCCTTGAGGTGGCGGATCGACGCCGCCGCGCCCGCCGCGACGGCCGGTGGCAGCGAGGTCGTGAAGATGAAGCCCGACGCGAAGCTGCGCACGAAGTCGCAGAGCTTCTCGGAGGCCGTGATGTAGCCGCCGTGCACCGCGAAGGCCTTGCCGAGCGTGCCCTCGATCACGTCGAGCCGGTGTGCGACGCCGTCCCGCTCCGAGATGCCGCCGCCGCGGGCGCCGTAGAGGCCGACCGCGTGGACCTCGTCCAGGTAGGTGAGCGCCCCGTGGGCCTCGGCCACGTCGCAGATCTCGGCGATCGGCGCGATGTCGCCGTCCATCGAGTAGACCGACTCGAAGGCGACCAGCTTCGGCCGGGCCGGATCGACCAGCGCGAGCTTGCGGTTCAGGTCCTCCGGGTCGTTGTGGCGGAAGATGTGGCGCTCGGCGCGCGAGAACCGGATGCCCTCGATCATCGAGGCGTGGTTCTCGGAATCGGAGAAGACCGCGCAGTTCGGCAGGCGCGACGCGAGGGTCCCCAGCGCCGCCCAGTTCGACACGTAGCCGGAGGTGAACAGCAGGGCCGCCTCCTTGCCGTGGAGGTCGGCGAGCTCGCGCTCCAGCAGCACGTGGTAGTGGTTGGTGCCCGAGATGTTGCGGGTGCCGCCCGCGCCCGCGCCGCAGCGGTCGATCGCCGTGTGCATCGCCCCGGTGACGGTCGGGTGCTGGCCCATGCCGAGATAGTCGTTGGAGCACCAGACCGTCACGGGCCGGGTGCCGGCCGCGTGATGGTGGGTGGCGTGCGGGAAGTTGCCCGCGTGGCGCTCGAGGTCGGTGAAGACCCGGTAGCGGCCCTCGCGGTGGAGCCCGGCGATCTCAGCCCCGAAGAAGGTCTCGTAATCCATGTCGCCTCTCCCCGAACAAATCCTGCGGGTTGATCCCGCCTGTGACACCGGACTTCGCACAAGACCAGTTCCAGATTGGTGGACGCGCGTCGCCCGCTCGTGATCCCTCGGCCTACCCGTGGTCCGGCGGCCCGGCCGCTTCCCCGGGTGCCCGGGTCGGCAGGCTCCAGCGCCACAGCTCCGCCGAGGGCAGCGGCAGCATCAGGAACCAGTGCTCCAGGGTGGCGAGCGCGGTCAGCGTCGCCAGGACCGTGAAGCCGATCAGCTCGTGCTCCAGCAGGTCGGCGCCGAGCGCCGCGCGCCCGAGCAGGGCCGCCGCGATGGTCCCGAGGCTCACCGAGACCGGGAACAGCAGGTTCATCGGCTTCCGGGACAGGTAGCAGGCGAGGTAGCCGAGATGGTCCGGCAGGAACTCGGCGTGGAGGTTGCGCACCCCCAGGAACAGGTTGAGCCGCGCCGACAGGTTCATCACCACCAGCGTGCCGTAGGTCCACAGGGCGAAGCGGTTGGGGCTGCCCCAGACCAGCGCCAGGATCGCGAGGCCGCCGACCACGATGGCGAATTCGTGCCACAGGCTGGTGGCGAGCGCGGCGAAGAACCGGTCGAGCCCGCGCACGCTCGGCGCGCAGGCGACGGGCCGCGGGCCCGACAGGAAGCCCATGTAGTAGCTCATCTCCTGCCAGCCCCAGACGACGAGCGCCGCCGTGAAGGCCGTGTAGGCCCCCGTGGCGCTCGTGTCGGCGGCGCTGGACCGGATCGCCACAAGGGCGCCGGCGAGCAGGAGGGTCGCCCCGGCCATGCTCCACGGATGCGTCCGCCGCGGGGCGTGGTCGAGCAGCAGGATCAGCCCGGTGGAGAACCACCAGAGCAGGACCGCGTACAGGACCGGGGCGGCGTAGGTCCCCATGCTACCAGACCGGCTGGAGGCGGATGTCGGCCGGCAGGGCGTTCGCCTTGACGGGCAGGAGGTAGAGCCGCGCGAAGGTCAGGGCCGCGCGTGCGGCGTGGACGCCCTGCAGGGCCTTGCCGACGAGGCCGCCCCGCGCCTTGGCGTCGGCGATCGCCCGGGAGCAGGCGAGCAGCCGGTCGAGGCCCGCCTTGAACTTCGGGTTGTCGATATCGAGCTCCAGCGGGAAGGTCTGGCGGGAGATCTCCGAGGTGATCCGGAAGACCTTGAAGTCGTAGTCGCTGGGATCGACGCCGAGCGCGGCGTGGAAGGCCGGGCGGTGATGGTCGCGCACGTACATCGTGGCGAAGACGGCGAGCAGGAAGAACCGGATCCAGTAGCGGTTCACGCCGCTCGTCAGCTTCGGGTTGGCGCGCATCAGCAGCGCGAAGGCCTCGCCGTGGCGGAACTCGTCGTTGCACCACAGCTCGAACCACTTGAAGATCGGGTGGATCCGCCGCTCCGGGTGCCGCTCCAGTTCGCGGAAGATCGTGATGTAGCGGGCGTAGCCGATCTTCTCGGACAGGTAGGTGGCGTAGAAGATGAACTTCGGCCGGAAGAACGTGTACTTCTTGGACTTGGTGAGGAAGCCCAGGTCCACGCCGATGCCGAAATCCTTGAGCGTGTCGTTGATGAAGCCGGCGTGGCGCGCCTCGTCGCGGCTCATGAAGCCGAACAGCTCCTTGATGTCCTTGTTCTTCGCCCGCTTGCGCATCTCGGCGTAGAGCACGCAGCCGGAGAACTCCGCCGTGATGGACGACACGAGGAAGTCCAGGAACTCCTTCCGCAGCTCCGGCTCCATCCGCGACAGGTCGCAGTCGAACTCCTCGTTGCGGGTGAAGTGGCGCTTGTTCGGGTCGGAGCGCAGCTCGGCGATCAGGATGTCCCAGTCGCGCCGCACCGGCTCGACGTCCGTGCGGTCGAGCTCGTCGAAATCGGTCGTGTAGAAGCGCGGGCTGAGGAAGGTCGTCTCCTGCGCCGAGCGGGTCGATTCATTGATCGCCGTCTTCGGGACGGGCTGGCCGGAGGGCGGCGGGACGGGTGCGTTCACAGCTTCCTCCTCTCGGAAAAGCTGACCTCGTAGAGTTCGGTCAGCTCGAGATGCGCGATGAGCTTGGTCCAGGCCCGCTCCAGCGCGCCGGCCCGGGTCACGGTGGCGGTGCGCCGCACGGTGAGGCGCTCGCCGTAGGGCACCGAGGTCGGCGCGTCGTGGACCTGGACCTCGTCGCCGGGCTCGATCTCGAAGCCGGCATCGAGGGTCACGTGCGCGTGCAGGCTCTCGGGCGTCTGCTCGATCTCCACCGTGCAGGGCACGGTCACGGTGCGGCTGCCGAACAGGCCCATCACCGCGTCTCCGCGGCGGGGGCGCCCGGCGCGGGCATCAGCCGCGCGAAGGCCCCGGCATTGGTCGGCCCGAAGGCCTCCAGGGGCACCCGGCGGCCGGTGGCCTCGTCGGCCAGCGCGAGGCGGCCGTCGTCGTAGCGGGTCAGGCTGAAGGGCTTCTCGGGGCCGAGGCCCTCCCGCTGGCGGGCCTGGGCGAGGCCCCGCAGGGTCCCGCGCAGGAACCCGTCCTCGCCGGGACGGATCCAGGCGACGATGTGCCGGTCGGCGACGTCCCGCAGGGCGATCGAGCCGTCGACCTGATCCTCGGCGCGGAACTCCAGGCGCTCCACCACCTTGGCGGGCGGCAGGGCGACGAGGCCGACCTTCTCGCTCCGGCCGATCAGGACCGCCAACATGGTGAAGCCCATCAGCGCGCCGGCGCCGATCATCAGCAGCGCCGGTGCCGGTCCCGCGACCGCCATGGTCCGGCCGGCGCCCTCCGCCCGCTCGCCCATCGTGCCCCTCCCTATTCGGCCGCGACGAGGCGGCCGGCATTCTCGTCCGCTCGGCCGAGACGCGCCACCCGAACCGGCGGCGCGGTGCCGTCGGCATGGGCCTCGAGGGCGCGTGCCAGCAGCGCCGCCGCGGCGTCCGCGTCCGGCACCGAGCGCAGCATGGGCTCGGTCCGGGCGAGATGCCAGGGCCGGACATGCGGCCAGATGTGAAGGTAGGCGATCCGGAGGCCCGGCCGCAACCGCAGCGGCAGGTCGCCGCTGCCATCCGTGAAGGCGCGCAGGGCCGCCGTCTCGATCTGCGCGAAGGGCAGGTTGTGGGTCACCGGCAGGGCGATACCGGCCTGCAGAACGACGCGGCGGTTGGTCACCGTGTAGAGCGTCGTCCGGTGGGTGAGCCAGGCGAGCAGCCAGAGCAGCGCGACGGCGCCGGCGCCGATCACCAGGGTCGGCGCCACCACCTTGATCGCCGCGGCGGGCGAGCCCGCCGCGAGGCCGAAGGCCACGGCGCAGACCGAGAACCACGCGATCACCAAGCGGGCGTGGAACACCCGGACCAGCAGGCCCGCGGTCGTCGGTGCACCCTGCCAGAGGATGCGCTCGCCCGCCGGCAGCGGGCCGGGCAGACCCCGCAGGGTGCCCTCGGGGAGGAAGTCGCCGCTCATATCAGGGGCTCCGCCCGGGCCGGCGTCGCGTAGAGCGTGCCGGCGCCGAAATACGAGATGATCCGCTCCTCCTCGAGGAAGGTCACGCTGTCGGGGTCGCGGGTGCTGGGGATGTCGGCGAACTGGCTCGCGAGCAGAGCCTCGGTCGTCACCGTCTTGGTGAAGCCGCCGGCCCGGCAGAACGTGGTCGGCATCAGCCGGCGCCCGCCCGTCGGGAGCTCGACCTCGTAGTAGCGGATCAGCGACTCGCCGCGGTCGACCCAGACGTCGCTGATCACGCCCGCGACCGCGTTGTCGGTGCCGAACACCGTCATGCCGATCGGGTTCGGCCCGTCCTCGTGGATGACGAAGTTCTTCGCCACCCGCAGGGGCACGATGCGGATCTCGTCGTCCCAGGTCCGGTCGTGCACGTCGTGCCGCAGCACCCAGGAGCCCGGGCCGACGCCGGCCTGGAGCGACGTCTCCGTGCGCTCGTAGGGGGCGCCCGGCCAGGGTTCGACCTTGCGGGCCGGGATCCCGGTCTCGATGTCGTCCCGGCCATGAACCGCCTGCGGCGCGTAGGTCGTCTCGCCGCCCGGCAGATGGAACGCCTTGGACCGGGGGATCAGGATCGGGTCGTCCGCCTTGCGGCGGCCGACCGTCTCGTTCTCCAGCGGGTAGCCCTCGCGCCGGTCCTCCCGGCGCAGCCAGAAGACCAGCCCCGCGAAGAAGAGGAAGAACGCGTAGAGTACGACCTGGGCGACGTCGACGTAACCCGTAAGTGCGCCGGTTGGCATGGCTGTCCTCCCCAAGTCTCAGGCTGTGCGGCCGGCGAGGCCGTCGGTGATGCTGTCTCGAACTCGTATCCGGGCGTCCTCACGCACCAGCGGTCCGAGCGCGAGCAGCGCGGCGAACAGCAGGGCGATCTCGATGTGGTAGACGATGAGGTAGCCGATGGCGGGCTCGTTCATGCCCTCGCCGAGCACCCCCGACTGGGCGATGGCGCCGCCGACATCGCGCACGAGGCCGCTCGCCGCGATCGAGAGCCCGGCCGCGGTCGCCTGCACGGCGCCCCAGGCACCGAGGGCGAGACCGGTATCCTCGGGGCCGGCGCGGTTCATCGAGGCGGTGAGCGTGCCGTGGGCGAACAGGCCGCCGCCGAGGCCGATCAGGCTCACGCCCGCGGCGAACAGGTCGGCCGAGGCGAGCGGGGCGGCGAAGACCACCGCCGAGAAGGCCAGGATCCCGATCCCGACGCCCACCGCGGAGACGCGGAACGGGTCGCCCCCGCGCCCGAGCCAGCGCGCCGCGACCAGCAGGCCGAGCCCGCCCCCGGCGGCCAGCAGCGCGGTCAGCGCCGTGGTGGCCGCCACCGAGAGGTGCAGGATCTGACCGCCGTAGGGTTCGAGCAGGATGTCCTGCATGGAGAAGCCCGCCGTGCCGAGCCCGATCGCCACGAGGCGTCGCCGGGCGGTGCCCTGCCCCGCATAGGCCTGCCAGGAGGACCGGAAGTCGCGCTGCGGTGCCGTCCGCGTCCGGTTCGGATCGCGGGGCTCCTGCTTCCACAGGGCGAACCCGTTGAGGATGATCGTGACCAGCGCTGCACCCTGGATCACCTGGATCAGCCGGACGGGTGAGAAATGGGCGAGGAAGAGGCCGAACAGCACCGCGCTCGCCATCATGCCGAACAGGAGCGCCGCGCAGAGCAGCGCCACCACCTTCGGGCGCGCGTGCGCCGGGGCGAGGTCGGTGGCGAGCGCCAGCCCGACGGTCTGGGTCGTGTGCAGGCCCGCGCCGACCAGCAGGAAGGCGAGCGCCGCCGCGAGGTTGCCGACCCAGAGCGGCCCGGTCGTGTCGCCCGAAAGGATCAGCAGGGCGAACGGCATGATCGCGAGGCCGCCGAACTGGAGCAGCGTGCCGAACCAGATGTAGGGGACGCGCCGCCAGCCCAGCACCGAGCGGTGGGTGTCCGAGCGGAAGCCGACCAGCGCCCGCAGGGGGGCGAAGACCAGCGGCAGCGCCAGCATCATCGCGACGATCCAGGCCGGGACGCCGAGTTCGACGATCATCACCCGGTTGAGCGTTCCGATCAGCAGCACCGCGGCCATGCCGACGGTGACCTGGAACAGGGCGAGGCGGAGCAGCCGTCCCAGCGGCAGCTCGACGGTGGCGGCGTCCGCGAAGGGAAGCAGCGCCGGGCCGAGGCGCATCAGGGCCTCGGTGAGCTTGCGGGCGGGGGTCATGGTCGCGCCCCGGGTGTCATTGGCCGACCATCCGCGCGGTGAGGCAGGGTGCGCGTCAGCGCCACCGCGTTCGACAGGTAGAATCCGCTGTTGATCCGGTGCGACCGCGCCCAGGCGAAGCCGTCGAGGGCCTTCTCCGAGGCGATCCGCCGCCGCAGCCCGCCCTCGGTCACCGGCACGATGGCGGGCGAGCGATCCCCGCGCGGGAAGAACTTCCCGGCCGCGTGCATCACCGTCAGGAGCGCCGTGCGCGGCGCCACGGTGAACAGCACCGAGCCGTCCGTGCGCGCGCCCAGCACCGCCAGTGCCCGGGCGATGTCGGCGGCGCGGTAGTGGATCAGCGAATCCATCGCCACGACGTGGTCGAACCGGCCGAGCCCGGGATCGAGCATGTCGCCGACGCGGAAATCGATGCGCCCCGCGCCCGCGATCGCCGGCAGGCGCTCCTGCGCCAGCCCGATCAGCGTCGGCGAGACGTCGATCGCCACCACCTCGGCGCCCCGCCGCGCCGCCTCGACGCTGAGCGCCCCGGTGCCGCAGCCGGCATCGAGCAGCCGCAGGCCGGTCATGTCGGCCGGCAGCCAGGAGAGCAGCGTCGCCCGCATGGCGTCGCGCCCGGCCCGCACGGTGGCACGGATCCGGCTCACCGGGGCGTCCGAGGTCAGGCGCGACCACGCCTCGACCGCGGTGCGGTCGAAGTACGTGGTCAGCTCGCCCCGGCGGGCGTCGTAGCTGGCGCTGGCCATCGGTCGAACCCCAAACTCAATCGAAACCGAGGAACTCGAACAGGTCGCGGTCCTTCATGGGCTGCGCCTCGCAGGGCTCGGCCCCGGCCCAGAGCGTCTCGGCGAGGCGCATGTACTCGGCGGTCACGGCGTCGAGCTCGGGCGAGGAATCCATCTCGAACAGGGTCGACTTCTTGAGCCGCGAGCGCCGGACCACGTCGAGGTCCGGGAAATGGGCGAGGCGCTTCAGCCCGACCGCGTCGTTGAACCGGTCGATCTCGTCGGTCTTGGCCGAGCGGTTGGCGATGACGCCGCCGAGCCGCACGCCGTAATTCTTCGACTTGGCGTGGATCGCCGCGACGATCCGGTTCATGGCGAAGATCGAGTCGAAGTCGTTGGCGGTGACGATCAGCGCCCGGTCGGCGTGCTGGAGCGGCGAGGCGAAGCCGCCGCAGACCACGTCGCCCAGCACGTCGAACACCACGACGTCGGTGTCTTCGAGGAGATGGTGCTCCTTGAGCAGCTTCACGGTCTGGCCGACCACGTAGCCGCCGCAGCCGGTCCCGGCGGGCGGGCCGCCGGCCTCGACGCACATGACGCCGTTGTAGCCCTCGACCACGAAATCCTCGACCCGCAGCTCCTCCGAGTGGAAGTTCACCGCCTCCAGGGCGTCGATCACCGTGGGGGCGAGGCGCTTGGTCAGCGTGAAGGTCGAGTCGTGCTTCGGGTCGCAGCCGATCTGCAGCACCCGCTTGCCGAGCTTCGAGAAGGCCACCGACAGGTTCGACGAGGTGGTCGACTTGCCGATCCCGCCCTTGCCGTAGACCGCGAAGACCTTGGCGGTCTCGATCTTCAGGTCGGGGTCGAGGGCGACCTGAAGGCTCCCCTCCTCCTTCCGGGCGACGACGGGATTGCGGATCGCGATGTTCATGCGGCCACTCCTGCGGTGACGCCTTCCAGGCGGTCCTCCAGCTCCTCCTCGGCCCGGTCGAGGGCGTCGCGCATCGCTGCGTCGGGAGTCCAGAAGCCGCGGCGGTGCGCCTCGATCAGCCTCTGGGCGACCTTGGCGGAGGCGGTGGGGTTCAAGGCGGCCATGCGCTCGCGCATGTCCTTGTCGAGGACGTAGGTCTCGGTGATCCGCTCGTAGATCCAGGGCTGGACCGCGTTGGCGGTGGCCGACCAGCCGACCGTGTTGGTGAGATGCGTCTCGATCTGGCGGACGCCCTCGTAGCCGTGGCCGAGCAGGCCCTCGTACCATTTCGGGTTGAGCATCCGGGTGCGCGTCTCCAGCGCCACCTGCTCCTCCAGGGAGCGGACGCGCCCCTCCCCGCGGGTCTGGTCGCTGATGTAGATCGGCACCGACTCGCCCTTGGCGCGGGCCACCGCCCGGCCCATGCCGCCGAGCCCGTCGAAGTAGTGGTCGACGGAGGTGACGCCGACCTCGACCGAGTCGAGGTTCTGGTAGGCCATGTCGACGGAGGCGAGCACCGCCTGCATCAGGGCGCGCTGCGGCGCCGGGCGGCCGGTGCGGCCGTAGGCGAAGCTCTTGCGGCGCGAGAAGGTCTCGCAGAGCTCCGCGTCGTCGTCCCAGTTCCCCGAATCGACGAGGTGGTTGACGTTGGCCCCGTAGGCGCCCTCGGCGTTGGAGAAGACCCGGAGCGCTGCCGTCTCCAGGTCGCAGCCCTGCTCGGCCTGGATCGCCAGCGCGTGCTTGCGGACGTAATTTTTTTCGACCGGCTCGTCCGCACTCGCCGCGAGGTACGAGGCTTCCGCCAGGAGCTTCGTCTGCAGCGGCAGCAAGTCCCGAAAGATGCCCGAGAGGGTCACGACCGCGTCGATGCGCGGGCGGCCGAGGGTTTCGAGCGGGATCAGCTCGGCGCCGCTCAGGCGGCCGTAGCCGTCGAAGCGGGGCGCGGCGCCGATCAGCGCGAGCGCCTGGGCGATCGGGCCGCCCTCGCTCTTCAGGTTGTCGGTGCCCCACAGGACCAGGGCGACGCTCTCCGGGCAGGGCTTTCCGTCCGCGGCGAAGCGTTCGAGGATCCGGGCCACCTGTCGGGCGCCGTCGGCAACCGCGAAGGCCGAGGGCAGGCGGTAGGGGTCGAAGCCGTGGAGGTTGCGGCCGGTCGGCAAGACGGCCGGATTGCGCAGGAGGTCGCCGCCGGCCACCGGCGGCACGAAGCGGCCGTCGAGCGCCCGCAGCAGCGCCGGAACCTCGTGGTCCCGGGCGAGCAGCCGGTCGGTCTCGGCGAGGTTTTTGAGGATCTCGCGGGTGGTCTCGTCGGCGGGCAGGCCGGAGGCCTTCAGCACCGCCTCGACGCCCCGGCCGGCGACGAGCGCTTCGATGCCGGCCCGCTCCGGCTTCACGCCATGCGCCGACTCGGCGAGCGCCAGGAGCAGATCGACCCGCTCCTCTTCCGGCGTCCCCTGCCCGACCACGTGCAGCCCGTGCGGGATCAGGGTCTGCTCCAGCTCCTGCAGCGCGGTCCAGAGGCCGGAGACCCGCGCCTCCAGATCGCCGCTCCAGGTCGGCTCGGCCGCCACGAGATCGACCGCCGCGCCCTGGTTCTGGATCAGTTGCGCCAGCGTCTCGCGCTCGCCCCCCGCCTCGGGGCCGAGGCCGCGCCAGCGCTCGATCGAGCTCTTCAGGTCGATCAGCCCGCGGTAGAGCCCGGCAGCCGCGAGGCTCGGGGTCAGGTAGCTCACCAGCGTCGCGGCCGAGCGGCGCTTGGCGAGCGTCCCCTCCGAGGGGTTGTTGGCCGCGTAGAGGTAGACGTTGGGCAGCGCCCCGATCAGCCGCTCCGGCCAGCAGGCCTCGGACAGGCCGGTCTGCTTGCCGGGCATGAATTCGAGCGCGCCGTGGGTGCCGAAATGCAGCACGGCGTCGGCGGAAAAATCCTCGCGCAGGTAGCGGTAGAAGGCCGAGAAGGCGTGGGTCGGCGCGAAGCCGCGCTCGAACAGCAGCCGCATCGGGTCGCCCTCGTAGCCGAAGGCGGGCTGGACCCCGACGAAGACGTTGCCGAACTGCGCGCCGAGCACGAAGATCTCTGCGCCGTTGGTCTGGTGGCGGCCGGGCGCGGGGCCCCACTGGGCCTCGATCTCGGCGAGGTAGGGTTCGCGGCGCAGGTGATCCTCGGCCGGGATGCGGGCGTGGACGTTGGCCTGGGTGCCGTAGCGCTTGGCATTGCCGTCGAGGATTTTTTCGCGCAGGACGTCGACGCTCTCCGGCACCTCCACCGTGTAGCCGTCCGCCGCCAGCCCCTTCAGGGTGTTGAGGAGCGAGGCGTAGACCGACAGGAACGCCGCCGTGCCGGTGGCGCCGGCATTGGGCGGGAAGTTGAACAGCACCACGGCGAGCTTCCGCTCAGGCCTCGCGGTCCGGCGGAGCGACACCAGCCGGGCGACCCGCTCGGCGAGGCGGGCGGCGCGCTCGGGGTGAACGCGCATGTCCCGGGCTTGGTCGGCGCCGGAATTCGCGGAGCGGCCGCCGAACACCATCGGGGCGGTGGCGCCGTCGAGTTCGGGGATCGCGACCATCATGGTCGCCTCGACCGGCGAGAGGCCGCGGTCGCCCGCCTCCCACTGCTCCAGAGTCTGGAATTCCAGCGCCTGGGCGGCGAGGTAGGGCACGTCGAGCCGGGCCAGCATCGACTCGGCGGCGGCGGCGTCGTTGTAGGCGGGGCCGCCGACCAGGGAGAAGCCGGTGAGCGAGACCAGCGCGTCGATGCAGGCGCGCCCGTCCTTCATGAAGAAGGCATCCACCGCCGGGCGGTTGTCGAGGCCGCTGGCGAAGGCCGGCACGACGTCGAGGCCCTGCGCCTCCAGGGCGGCGATCACCCCGTCGTAATGCGCGGTGTTGCCGGCGAGCACGTAGCTGCGCATCACCAGCAGCCCGACGCGGCCCTTCGCGCCCGTGAGGCGGGGCAGCCGCGACGGGTCGGCGCCGATCCGGCCAGGCAGACGCGGGTGGTAGAGGCCGGTCTCGGGGTAGTCGAGGGGTGCGGGCGCCGCCGGGCCGTCGCGCCAGGCTGCCCGCTCGCCGGCCGCGTAGCGGTGCACGAGGAAGCGCACCAGCGCGGCGACGTTCTCGTCCGAGCCCGCGAGCCAGTATTGCAGGGTCAGGAAATAGGCGCGCACGTCCTGGGCCGAGCCCGGAATGAAGCGCAGGATCTTCGGCAGCTTCCGCACCAGGGCCATCTGCCGTCCGGCATTGCCCTGCTGGCCCGGCTTGCCGCGCAGCTTCTTGAGGAAGTCGAGGGCGCTGCGCTTGGTGCCGCTCATGTCGAAGCGGCCGAGCTTCGTGGTCTTCACCACCTCGCCCGCCGAGAGGCAGCCGACCATCGCGTCGCAGGCGTCGCGCCGCGCCGCCAGAGCCGGCAGGATCGCCCGCACGTGCTCGTCCATGAACAGCATGGCCGAGAGCACGATGTCGGCCTGCGCGATGTCGGCCCGGCAGGCCTCCAGGGTCGCGGGGTCGTTGTCCCACTCGGCCGCCGCGTGGAAGCCCAGTACCAGGCCGGGCATCTCGGTCCGGAGGCGCAGGCGCGCCCGTTCCACCGCGCTCGCCAAGTGATTGTCGAGCGTGACGATGACGACGCGGATCGGCGGCCTATCGGCCGAAATGCGCTTTGGCATCGTAGAGGGTCTCGACGGTGATGAGCGGCAGGTGCCGCTCCCGGGCGAAGGTCTCGGTGTTGGTGCGCGCCTTGCCCCGCACGAAGAACGGGATCTTCTTGAGTTCCTTCTCGGCCTCGGGCGACCACGCTGCGGCCCGGTCCAAAAGAATCGGAACGGGCGCCGGCGTCGGAGGGGTGTCGGCCGGCGCCCGTTCCGCGGCCTCGAACGCCCCGTCCGCCGGAGTCCCGTAGGACTTGCCGCCGAGATGCGAGGGGCCGACGCCGTCGTGGAATTCGGGATCCTCCCGGAACATGCCGAGGAGGTGCTCTTCGAGGCCCATCATCAGCGGATGGACCAGGGTGTCGAACAGGACGTTGGCGCCCTCGAACCCCATCTGCGGGGCGTAGCGGGCCGGGAAGTCCTGGACGTGCACCGGCGCGGAGATCACCGCGCAGGGGATGCCGAGCCGCTTCGCGACGTGGCGCTCCATCTGGGTGCCGAGCACCAGTTCCGGCGCCGCCGCGCGGATCGCCGCCTCGACGTCGAGGTAATCGTCGGTGATCAGCGCCTCGATGCCGTGCTCGGCGGCCTCGGCCCGGACCTCGCGGGCGAATTCGCGGCCGTAGGTGCCCAGTCCCACGACGGTGAAGCCGAGTTCCTTGGCGGCGACCCGGGCGATGCCGATGGCGTGGGTCGCGTCGCCGAACACGAAGACGCGCTTGGCCGTCAGGTAGGTCGAATCGACCGAGCGGGAGTACCAGGGCAGCCGCGAGCCGGGGCCGTCGAGCACCGCGGCCGGATCGATCCCGGCGAGGGCCGCCACCTCTTCGACGAACCGGCGCGTGCCGCCGACGCCGATCGGCACGGTCTGCGTGAACGGCTGCCCGAAGCTCTTGTTCAAGTATTCCGCGGCCGAGCGGGCGGTCTCAGGGTAGAGCACGACGTTGAAATCGGCCTCCCGGAGTCGACGGAGATCGGCGGGCGTGGCCGCCAGCGGCGCCACGACATTCACGGCGATGCCGAGCGAATCGAGCAGCCGGCGGATCTCGATCAGGTCGTCCCGGTGGCGGAAGCCCAGCGCCGTCGGTCCCAGGATGTTGCAGAGCGGGCGCTGCCCGGGCTCCCGTGCCGGACGCGGGGCGGGCGGACCGGCGAGCGCCCGGACGAGGCGGTAGAAGGTCTCCGACGCGCCCCAGTTCTCCTTCTTCTGGTAGGCGGGCAATTCCAGCGGGATCACCGGGATCGGCAGGTCGAGCGCCTTGGCGAGGCCGCCCGGATCGTCCTGGATCAGCTCGGCCGTGCAGGAGGCGCCGACGATCATCGCCTGCGGCCGGAACCGCCCGTAGGCAGCCGAGACGGCCTCCTTGAACAACTCCGCGGTGTCGCGGCCGAGATCCTGCGCGCGGAAGGTCGTGTAGGTGACGGGCGGGCGGGCGTCCCGCCGCTCGATCATCGTGAACAGCAGGTCGGCGTAGGTGTCGCCCTGCGGCGCGTGCAGCACGTAGTGCAGCCCGGACATCGCCGTGGCGACGCGCATCGCGCCGATGTGAGGAGGTCCCTCGTAGGTCCAGAGCGTGAGCTGCATGGCGCTACACCTCCAGCAGGGCGCGGCGGCGGAGCGGGCGCACGAACAGCTCCGCGAGGTCGCCAGCCTGCTCGTAGCCCTGCACGGGCGTGAACAGCAGCTCGATCGACCACTTGGTCGACAGCCCCTCCGCCTCCAGAGGGTTGGCCAGCCCGAGGCCGCAGACCGTCAGATCCGGCCGGGCCGCCCGGCAGCGGTCCATCTGGTCGTCGAGGCTCTGGCCCTCGGTGACCCGCGTGCCCGCGGGAAGAAGCTCGATCTCGGCGGCGAGATGTCCCCGGTGTAGGTAGGGCGTCCCGACCTCCACCAGCTCCGCGCCGAGCTCCCGGGCGAGGAAGCGGGCCAGCGGCACCTCGAGCTGCGAATCGGGGAAGAAGAACACCCGCTTGCCGCCGAGCTTGTCCCGGTGGGGCGCCAGCGCGGTCTCGGCGCGGGCGCGGCCCGGCGCGGTCGCGGCCTCGAAGGCCGCATCGGAGACGCCGAACGCCTCGGCGGCGGCCCGCAGCCAGCCGGTGGTGCCCTCGGCGCCGAGCGGGAACGGCGCGGCCAGCCGGCGGGCGCCGCGCTCCTCGAGGGCGCGGGCCGTGTCGGTCAGGAAGGGCTGGGCCAGCAGATAGCGGGTGTTGCGCCCAACAGCCGGCATCGCGTTCGCCCGGCGGGCGGGCAGGAACCGGACATCCGCGATCCCCATCGCGGCGAAGAGCCGGAGAAACTGATCCTCCACCACGTCGGCCAGCGCCCCGACCACGAGGAGCGCAGGGACCGCCGTCTCGGCCTCGCGGGGCAGGTCAGGCACCAGGGCGGCGAGGCAGGCATCCTCCCCTTGCGTGAAGGTCGTCTCGATGCCGGAGCCCGAGTAGTTCAGCACCCGTACGGGGGCGAGCCGTCCCGACAGGCGCTGGGCCGCCCGGGACAGGTCGAGCTTGATCACCTCCGACGGGCATGAGCCCACGAGGAACAGGAGCTTGATGTCCGGCCGGCGCTCGATCAGCCGGGTCACCACCCGGTCGAGCTCCTCGTTGGCGTCGGCGAGGCCGGCGAGGTCGCGCTCGTCGATGATCGCCGTGGCGAAGCGCGGCTCGGCAAAAATCATCACGCCGGCGGCGGACTGGATCAGGTGCGCGCAGGTGCGCGAGCCGACCACCAGGAAGAAGGCATCCTGGATCTTCCGGTGCAGCCAGACGATGCCGGTGAGGCCGCAGAACACGGCCCGCTGACCGTGCTCCTGGCGGAGCTCGATGCTGCCGCAGGGCGGCTGATGGACCAGGGGAGCGTTCACGGCAGCGCCTCCGCGAGACGCGGCGTACGGCTTCCGGCATTCTCCATGCGCGCGGCCCGGAGCTTCAGGAGGAACTGGGCCGCGTTGATCACGTAGGTTGCGTAGGCCGCCAGCGCGAGGAGCAGCAGCGCCTGACCCCTGAGTGCGCCCGTGGCGAGAGCCGCGAGGTAGGCGGTGTGGAGAGCCAGCACCAGCATGCTGACCACGTCTTCCCAGAAGAAGGCGGGCGCGAAGAGCCACCGCCCGAACACGACCTTCTCCCAGATCGAGCCGGTGACCATGATCACGTAGAGGACCACGGTCTTCACGACGACCGAGATCTCGGCCGCGCGCAGGCCGTCGTCGGTGGCCAGGGCGCGCAGCACCAGGACGAGGCTGATCAGGAAGATCGCGAACTGGAGGGGCGCCAGCACGCCCTGGACCGCGGTCCAGGGCGAGGAATCGCGCCGGCGCCGTTCGGCGGGCGTGTAGAGCGGTCGTGCCGGCCGGTCCTCGGGACCCATGCATCCGCTCCCTGGTCGTCGGCGGCGCCTCAGGCTCCGTCGTTGACAGAGGCTAGGGCGGGGGTCCGGGAAGTGTCAAGTGCGCTTGACGCTTTCATGATATGACAGTGGCAGGGATATTTTTTCTTCGAATAAGATCATTGCCAAGATCGTCAGGAAGCGTATCGTCGGTCGTGGCGGCAGAGATTGCTGCCGTTCGGCTTGTCAGACTCAGGAACTGACGGACACGAAGAATAGACGGGCGAGCAACGCCACACCGAGCGCACGAGCGGATCCGCCGACCCTTCCGGGACGGGGCCGTCTCAGGGAGGATGCCGATGGGAAACTGGAGGCATTTCGGTGGCCGTCTGGATCACGGTCCGTCCGCGGCCGGCTGCAGCCCCGTGAGCGACGGGCTCCCCGTGTTCCGCGACGCGACCCTCGGCTGGCCCGACCTGCACCGGCCCGTGCCCGACGCGCTCGCCAAGGTCGTCGAGGCGGAGATCCTGCCCCGCCTGATGCTCGCCCACCGGCCCGCCGGCCGCGCCGTCCCGGCGGACCGGGCGCCGAGCGCGCGGGAGATTGCCGACTTCAGCGCCCTGCTCCTGGCCTCCGGCCCGGTCGACCTCGACGCCCGCGTGGACGCCCTGCGCGACGGCGGCCTGCCGCTCCCGCGCCTGCTCCTCGACCTGCTCGCCCCGGCCGCCCGGCACCTCGGCGCCCTCTGGGAGGAGGATGCCTGCGACTTCCTGGCGGTGACCGAGGCCCTCGGGCGGCTCCACACCGTGAGCCGCCGCCTCTGCGCCGAGCTGGAGCGCGAATCGGTCCCGGCCAACGGGCGCAGCGTCCTGCTGCTGCCCTGCCCGGGCGAGACCCACGTCTTCGGCCTGTCGCTGGTCGCGAGCTTCTTCCGGGAGGCCGGCTGGGACGTGACCACCGCGGTGCCCGGGCCGGGGGTCGACCCCCTGGACCTGCTCCGGTCCGACTGGTTCGACGTGGTCGGCCTGTCGCTCTCCTGCGACGTCCTGCTGCCGGTCCTGACGGCGACGGTGGCGGAGGTGCGCCGCGATTCGCGCAACCGGGACGTCCGGGTGCTGGTCGGCGGCCCCTTCTTCGCGCGCCACGGCGGCGAGGCGGGGATCGTCGGGGCGGATGCCTGCGCGTCGGACGCGTGCCTCGCGCCCGCCGCGGCCGAAGCTTTGCTGGACAGACAGGCACTGGCCTGCTGAAAGGGCCTCAAACCGACTTTCACATTGCGGTGACCGTGACCCCTCAGCCCCGCCCCTCCCCGCAGTCGCCGCCCGCGGCCCTGCAGCAGGTGGCCGGCCTCCTCCAGGGCGAGGCGGTCGGGCGCATCGTCGCGGCGTCCGCGGACCTCTCCCTGGTGATCGACGCGGACGGGGTGATTCGGGACGCCACGGTCGGCGCCGACCTCGCGGCCGAGACCGTGGCGGGCTGGCTGGGCCGGCGCTGGATCGACACCGTCACGGTGGAGAGCCGCCCGAAGGTCGACGCCCTGCTGCGGGACGCCGGGGCCGACGGCATCACCCGCTGGCGCCAGGTGAACCACCCCTCGCCCGACGGCGCCGACCTGCCGATCCGCTACGCGTCGATCCGGCCCTCGGAGGGCGGCCCGATCCTCGTGCTCGGGCGCGACATGCGGGCGGTGGCCGCCCTGCAGCGCCGGCTGGTGGAGACCCAGCAGGCCCTGGAGCGGGACTACGACCGGCTCCGCGCCGCCGAGACCCGCTACCGGCTCCTGTTCCAGATTTCCGGCGAGCCGGTGCTGGTGGTCGATGCCGGCACGCGCCGGGTGGCCGAGGCCAACCCGGCCGCGGCGCGCCTCCTCGGGCGCCCGGCCAAGCGCATCGCCGGGCAGGACGCCGTCGAGCTGTTCGACCCCGCCAGCACCCGGGCCCTGGAGGCGCAGTTCGCCGCCCTGCGGGCGACCGGGCAGGCGGGCGAGATCCGGGCGGCGCTGCAGCACGGGCGCGGGGAGGTCACGGTCTCGGCCTCGCTGTTCCGGGGCGAGGGCGGCGCGAGCGCCCTGCTGCAGCTGGTCGCCGACCCGGCGACGGCGGCGCCCGGACCCGACCAGGAGGCGCCCACCGCCGCGGTGATCGAGGCGATGCCGGAGGGCTTCGTGGTCACCGATTCGGCGCGGCGGATCCTCATGGCCAACGCCGCCTTCCTGGAGCTGGCGCAACTCGCCACGGTGGGCCAGGCCCGCGGGCGCACCCTCGACCACTGGCTCGGCCGCGACGAGACCGAGGCGCAGGCGCTGTTCGCGACCCTCGTCGACCACGGCGCCGTGCGCCGCTTCGCCACCGTCGTCCGCGGCGCCTACGGCGGCATGGAGGACGTGGAGGTCGCCGCCGTGTCGGTGGCCGGCGCCCGCCCCTGCCTGGGCTTCGCCATCCGGTCGGGCCCGCGGCGGATCGCCGAGGGGCGTCCCGGGGTCGGGCGGGAGGTGCCCCGCTCGGTGGAGCAGATGACTGAGCTGGTCGGCCGGGTCTCGATGAAGACCCTGGTGCGCGAGACGACCGACCTGATCGAGAAGCTCTGCATCGAGGCGGCCCTGCGGATCACCCGGGACAACCGGGCCTCGGCGGCCGAGATGCTCGGCTTGAGCCGGCAGGGCCTCTACGCCAAGATGCGCCGCTACGGCGTCGGCGACCTGGACGGCCCGGTCGAGGACATCTGAGGCTCCGGGCCCGGCCTCCGGGCGCGGCGGCACCCGTCCCATCCTTTCCCATCCCCGAAGGTGCGCGCGGCGGGGCCCGCCGGACCCGCTCGGATCCCGGCACCGAAGTCCTCGAGGATCCCGGAATCGTCCTCGCGGATAGGGGTCGCCGGGAGCGCCCGGGGCGCCGCCGGAGCGCCGGAAAGGGCCCGCGCGGGCGGTCCTGCCGGCACGGTTTTTCGGTGTTTCGGATAATGTATTTCTGGTCCGCCGCTGTATTTATTCGACAAACGTCGCGCACATGCTGGCGTGCGGTGTAAATCTGGCTTGACACTCCGTCGGGCGCCGGTAGCCTCCCGCCATGACCGCTACGCCCGCCCCGAGCGCAGTCATCGAGCTGCTGAAGCCGCTCACGTGGTTCGCGCCGATGTGGGCCTTCGCCTGCGGGGTAATCTCCTCGGGCCAGCCGGCCAGCGGCCAGTGGCCGGTGATCGCCGCCGGCATCCTGCTGGCCGGCCCGCTGGTCTGCGCCACCAGCCAGGCCGCCAACGACTGGTTCGACCGCCACGTCGACGCGATCAACGAGCCGAACCGGCCGATCCCCTCCGGGCGGATCCCGGGCCGCTGGGGGCTCTACCTCGCCCTCGCCTGGACGGCGCTGTCGCTGGCGGTGGCCGCCGCGCTCGGGCCCTGGATCCTCGGGGCCGCGCTGTTCGGGCTGGTTCTGGCCTGGATCTACTCGGCGCCGCCGGTGCGGCTGAAGCGGAACGGCTGGTGGGGCAACGCCGCGGTGGCGCTCTGCTACGAGGGGCTGCCCTGGTTCACCGGCGCCGCCGTCATGGCCGCCGCCCTGCCCGACCGGCGGGTGCTCCTGGTGGCGCTGCTCTACGCGGCCGGCGCCCACGGCATCATGACCCTCAACGACTTCAAGTCCGTGGAGGGCGACCGCCGGATGGGGCTGCTGTCGCTGCCGGTGCAGATGGGCTCCGAGCGCGCCGCGCGCTTCGCCTGCCTGGTCATGGCCCTGCCGCAGGTGGCGGTGATCGCGCTCCTCGTCGGCTGGGAGCGCTACTGGCACGCCGGCCTCGTCGCCGCGCTGCTCGCCGGGCAGTTCGCCCTGATGGCCCGGTTCCTCGAGAATCCCCGGGAGCGGGCGATCTGGTACAACGGCACCGGCACCACCCTCTACGTCCTCGGCATGCTGGTCTCGGCCTTCGCGCTGCGCCCGCTGGTGGGAGGGGCGTGATGGGGATCGAGTCGCGCGCGCACCGCACGGGGGCTCTCGATTCCTCCACTGCGCAACCGGTTTCTGGGCCGGGCGCGGGTCCCCTCTCCCGTGCGGGAGAGGGACAGGGTGAGGGGCGCGCTCGATCCGGAGAGTTCTCGACCCTCACCCCAACCCTCTCCCGCACGGGAGAGGGGGCACGTCGCGGCTCTCGTGGACGGGTGCCCGGACAGCCCGGCGCGGCCGACGGCCTCGGCTGGCCCCAGATCGTCCGCCTCGGCCTCGTTCAGACCGCGCTGGGCAGCGTCGTCGTGCTGATGACCGCCACCCTCAACCGGGTCATGGTGGTGGAGCTGGCGCTGCCCGCCCTCGTGCCGGGGCTGCTGGTCGCCCTGCACTACGCCGTGCAGGTCCTGCGCCCGCGCTGGGGCTACGGCTCCGACCGCAGCGGCCGGCGCACCCCCTGGATCGTCGGCGGCATGGCGGCCCTCTGCCTCGGCGGGTTCGGCGCCGCCTGCGGCACCGCGCTGGCGGCCGAGAGCCTCGCCCTGGGGCTGGCGCTCGCCGCCCTCTCGTTCCTGTGCGTCGGCATGGGCGTCGGCGCGGCCGGGACCTCCCTCCTCGTCCTGCTGTCGGGCGGCGTCGCGCCGGCCCGGCGGGGCGCGGCCGCCACCGTCGTCTGGGTGATGATGATCGTCGGCTTCGCCGTCACGGCGCCGCTCGCCGGGCACTTCCTCGACCCGTTCTCCGGCCCGCGCCTCGTGGCCGTGTCGGGCACGGTCTCGCTCGTCGCCTTCTGCGTGGCGGCGCTCGCGGTCGCCGGCGTCGAGCGCCGCCTGCCGGTCCGGGCGCCCGAGGCCGCGGAGGCGCGCCGCCCGTTCTTCACCGTGCTGGCCCACGTGCTGGCCGACCCCGTGAGCCGGACCTTCACGATCTTCGTCTTCGTGTCGATGCTGGCCTACAGCGCCCAAGAGCTGATCCTGGAGCCCTATGCCGGCCTCGTGTTCGCGATGAGCCCCGGCGCCACCACCAAGCTCGCCGGCCTCCAGCACGGCGGCGTGCTCGCCGGCATGCTGCTGGTGGCGGCGGTGACGCTCCTCGCCCGCGGCACCGTCCTCGCCTCCCTGCGGCTCTGGATCGGGATCGGCTGCGCCGGCTCGGCCGCCGCCCTCTTCGCCCTGGCGAGCGGCGCGGCGGCGGGATCGGACTTCCCCCTGCGCGCGACGGTCTTCGCCCTCGGGGTGGCCAACGGCGCCTACGCGGTCGCCGCCATCGGCTCGATGATGGCGCTCGCCGGCCGCGGCGACGCGCGGGAGCGCGGCACCCGCATGGGCGTCTGGGGCGCCGCGCAGGGCGTCGCCTTCGGGGCCGGCGGCTTCCTCGGGGCCGTGGCGGTCGACGCCGTCCGGCTGGTCACCGCCGAACCCGTCCAGGCCTACGCGGCGGTCTTCGCCGCGGAAGGGCTGCTGTTCCTCGTCGCGGTCGTCCTGGCGGCGCGGCTCGAACCCGCTCCGGCACCGGATCCGGTGCCGCTCGATCCTGCCTTCAGCGCGAGGTGAGGCCATGGCTCGGTTGGACGATGGCGGCCCCGGCCGCGACAGCTACGACGTCGTCGTGGTCGGCGGCGGGCCGGCCGGCGCCACGGCGGCGACCGACCTCGCCCGGGCCGGCCACGCGGTGCTGCTCCTCGACAAGCCCGGCCGGATCAAGCCCTGCGGCGGCGCGATCCCGCCGCGGCTGATCCGGGACTTCGCGATCCCGGACGCGCTCTTGGTGGCGAAGATCCGGTCCGCCCGGATGGTGGCGCCGAGCGGCAAGGCCGTCGACATGCCGGTGGGCGAGGGCTTCGTCGGCATGGTCGACCGCGAGCACTTCGACCCGTGGCTGCGCGAGCGGGCCGCGGCGGCCGGCGCCGACCTGCGGGCGGCGGCCTACGACCGGATCACCCGGCCCGACGACGGGCCGCCGCTGGTCCACTTCACCACCGGCGCGGGCGCCGACCTCGCCCGCCACGCCGTCCGGGCCCGCCTCGTCCTCGGCGCCGACGGCGCCTGCTCGCCGGTCGGCCGCGCGGAGGTGCCGGGCCACGCCAAGATGCGGCAGGTCTTCGCCTATCACGAGATCCTGCGGGTCCCGGAGGCCGGCGCCCCCGGGGCCGGGTCGGTCGATGCCACCCGGTGCGACGTCTACTACCAGGGCCGCCACTCGCCGGACTTCTACAGCTGGATCTTCCCCCACGGGGACACGCTGAGCATCGGCACCGGCAGCGCGCGGAAGGGGTTCTCGCTGCGCTCCTCGATCCGGGCCCTGCGCGCCGCCACCGGCCTCGACAACGCCGAGACCGTCCGCCGCGAGGGGGCGCCGCTGCCGCTGAAGCCCCTGAAGCGCTGGGACAACGGCCGGGACGTGCTGCTCGCGGGCGACGCCGCGGGCGTCGTCGCGCCGGCCTCCGGCGAGGGGATCTACTACGCGATGCTCGGCGGCCGGCTGTCGGCCGGGGCCGCCGCCGCCCTCCTGCCGCCCCGGGGCCCGCGCGCCCCCGGGGGGGGGGTCCCCCCCCGCGCCGCGGGGCGGCGGGGGGGGGGCGGGGCCCCCCCCCGCCTTCCTGCGGACCGGGGACGCGCGCGCCCTCGCGGGCGCGCGGAAGCAGTTCATGAAGCTGCACGGGCGCGTGTTCTGGATCCTCGGGATGATGCAGTGGGTCTGGTACCGCAGCGACGGCCTGCGCGAGCGCTTCGTCTCGATCTGCCGGGACAAGGACGTCCAGCAGCTCACCTGGGACAGCTACATGAACAAGGAGCTGGTCCGCGCGAAGCCCGCCGCCCACGCGCGGATCTTCTTCAAGGACCTCGCGCACCTGTTCCGCTGGGTCTCGCCGTGAGCCTCGCCGCCGCCGATCTGGGGCCGCCCGTGGTGGCGGCGGTCGCCGCCGTGCTGGTGGCCGTGGCCGGCGGCCTCGCGACCACGACGGACACGTGGTACCGGCGCCTGCGGGTCCCGGCCTGGAAGCCGCCGGACTGGGCCTTCGGGCCGGTCTGGGCGGTGATCTTCGCGCTCACCACCACGGCCGGCGTGCTGGCCTGGAACGGCGACACCGACCCCGTCGCCCGGGGCGTCCTGCTGGCCGCCTACGCGGTGAACGGGGTGCTCAACATCGCCTGGAGCGTGCTGTTCTTCCGGTTCCGCCGGCCCGACTGGGCGCTGGCCGAGGTCGCGGTCCTGTGGCTGTCCATCGCCGCGCTGGTGCTGGTGACCGGCCGGGTCTCGGGCGCGGCGGGGCTCATGAACCTGCCCTACCTCGCCTGGGTCAGCGTCGCCGCCTGCCTGAACCTGCGGATCGTCCGCCTCAACGGGCCGTTCGCGGAGCCCGCCTGATGGGGGCGCTCCTCGACCCGGTCCTCGGCCCCGCCTTCGCGTCGGGCCGGATCGTCGACGGGATCCTCCTGCTCGTCGCCCTGGAGGCGCTCGCCCTGGCGTGGCTCGCCCGCCGGGGCGGCCCGCCGCTGCCGTCCCTGCTGGCCAACCTCGCCTCCGGCGCCGCCCTGATGCTGGCCCTGCGGGCGGCGCTCGTGGGGAGCGGCTGGGTCGCGGTCGCCGGGTGGATGCTCGCCGGGCTCGTCGCCCATCTCGCCGACCTCGTCCTGCGGGTCCGGGCGGCCACGGCACAACGCCGCAGCGCGGCGCCGGCCGGAACAACGCCCGCGACGGCCGCGTTCACGCGCGTCACAAGTTTCAAACAGCTCTAAAATCGGGATGGGAGACGCGGCATGCAGCGCACGAGAGCCCTCTCCTCCGGCCGCGCGGCCCCGACGCGGCTCGCCCCGATGCGGGCCGCCCCGTTCCTCGCGGGCCTGCTCCTGGCCGCCCCAGCGCTGGCGCAGGACGGCTCGGCCGACCAGATCGAGCGCGGCAAGTACCTCGTGACGATGGGCGACTGCGCGGCCTGCCACACGGCGCCGGGCGGCAAGTACCTCGCCGGCAACTACGCGCTGAACATGCCCTTCGGCGTGATCATGACCCCCAACCTCACCCCCGACAAGGAGACGGGCCTCGGCAACTGGAGCTACGCCGACTTCGACCAGGCGTTCCGGCACGGCTACAGCAAGAACGTCGGCTACCTGTACCCGGCCTTCCCGTTCGCGTGGTTCACCAAGGTCACCGACGAGGACACCAAGGCGATCTGGGCCTACCTCCAGTCGGTCCCGGCCGTGAACGAGAAGCGGAAGGAGAGCCAGATCCCGTTCCCGTTCAGCGTCCGCACGGCGCTGGTGACGTGGCGGACGGCCTTCTTCACCGAGGAGCGGTTCAAGCCCGACCCGAAGGCCAGCGCCGAGGTGAATCGCGGCGGCTACCTCGTGGAGGGGCTCGGCCACTGCGCCATGTGCCACAACGAGAACAAGCTCGTCGGCAACTCGAGCTTCGCGGGCCGGTTCGGCGGCGGCGTGATCGACGGCTGGTACGCGCCCAACATCACCCCGGACGGCCACCAGGGCATCGGCGCCTGGACCGACGAGCAGGTGGTGACCTACCTCAAGACCGGCACCGCCCCGGGCGACCGGCCGGGCGTCGCCGCCGGGCCGATGCGCCAGACCATCATGGAATCCCTCTCCAAGGTGAAGGAGGAGGACCTGAAGGCCATGGTGGCGTACCTGCGCACCGTGCCGGCCAAGCAGACCTACAAGCCGAAGGACCTCACGGCCTTCGACACGCCCGACGCGCCCGGCGCCTCCACTTACCTGACCTACTGCTCCTCCTGCCACCAGCCCGACGGCAAGGGCATCGAGGGCGCGGTCCCGGCGCTCGCCGGCAACACCTCGGTCCAGTCCGAGGGGCCCGAGACGGTGCTGCGCGTGATCTACGGCGGGCTCGCCGCCCAGAGCGGGCTCGCCCCGATGGTGGCGATCGGCCAGCAGATGACCGACGTCGAGGTGAAGAACGTCACCGACTACATCCGCAATTCCTGGGGCAACAAGGCGCCGGTCGTGACCGGCGAGAAGGCCTCGGAGGCGCGCGCCGCCACCAAGACCATGCTGGCCGGCACGGCGCCCTGCGCGGAGATCGAGCAGGACAAGCTCAAGGCCGCCTTCGACAAGATCGGCCTCCAGGCGAGCCTGAAGGGCCTGAAGCAGCAGGACTTCGTCCCGACCCTCGCCCGGCTGGTGCAGCAGGTGAAGGCGGAGCCGACCGGGGTCACCGACGACGACATCGTCAACGGCCTGACCACGGCCTTCTGCAAGGTCGGCCGCGACGACCCGCAATACGGCAACCCGAGCTGGCCCGCGGTGATCGGCACCTTCGCGAACGTCGCCTACAGCCAGGTGAAGCACCCGGAGAAGCAGGCCGCCAACGTCCCCTCCGCCACCACGCCGCCGGCGAAGAACTGAGGCGCCGCCCCGCGGCCCCGGCCTGCCGGGGTTTTCGGGGCCGTCGGGGCGAGTTCGGGATCAGATCGGGCGGAACGGATAAAACCGTGTTTCGTTGGAGCCGGGACGTGCCGACCTCACGCCCGGAGTTCCCGTGTCCAGCCTCGTCCGCATCCTGCTCGCGATCTTCTTCCCGCCGATCGCCGTGCTCGTCACCACGGGCTTCGGCCTTCAGTTCCTGCTGAACATCCTGCTGTGGATCCTCGGCTGGCTGCCCGGCACGGTCCACGCCCTGTGGCTGATGAACCGCGACCGGCCGCTGGTCTGAGCCGTCAGGGCTTCCGGCCCTCGGGCTCGCCCTTCCGGAGGGCGGGCTTCTCCGCCTTCCCCTCGCCCCTCGCGTCGGCCTTCGATTCCGCCTTCGCGGTCTTCACCGCGTGGCCCTTGGCGGCCCTCGGCGCGACCGTCTCGGCGGCGTGGGCGATCTTCGCCGGCTCCGGCGCCGCCGTGGGCACGACCGCGGCGGGGGGCGCCCGGGGCCGGGGCGCGGCCCGCCGCGCCGGCCCCCGGCCCCCCGGGGGCCCCCCCCCCGGCGCGGCCCGCCGGGGTCGCGGGCGCCGCCGGGGCCGGCTTGTCCTTGGCGAAGAGCTGGCCGAACAGCTTCTGGTAGCTGCTCGCATCGCCGTCCGCGTCCGCCACCGCGATGCGGGCGGGCTTGTCGGGCAGGGCCGCCGTGGTCTCGACCTGCGCGCCGGGATCGGCGCGGTTCGCCATGAGTGTCGTGGGCGTGGCGGGCGCCGCGGGCTCCCGCCCGTGCCCCCTGCCGCCGGCCTTCGCGGCGCGGGCCGCGGCCGCCGGCTCGGCGCCGGCCAGCATCGTGGGCTGGGCCTTCGGCGCGAGCTCGATCTCCTGCGGGCCGGCCGCCAGGGTCTCGGGCCGGCTCACGTCGCCGAGATTGTGCCGGCCGTACTCCTTGGCGTCGTAGGGCAGCACCGTCTCGGTGCCGCCGAGGCTCGCGAAGGCGCTGGCGTTCTGCGGGCGGAAGACCGGGTTCTGGCCGCCGTCCTGGTAGACGACCCGCACCGCCGGCGTGCCCTTGGCGACGAGGTCGGCGACCGCGTGCGTGTCGCGCGCGCTCTTCTCCGCCACCAGCGGGTCGACACGGGGCTTGCACGAGCCGGCGGCCGCGTCGGCCCCGCCGAACACGTACTTGGTGCCGCACTGGCCGACCTTCGGCTCCTCGTGCAGGGCCTCGAAATAGTCGGACCCCTCCTTGAGGTTCTGCCAGAAGGCGATGTTCGGGTCGTTGCGGAACTTGGCCATGTTCTCGGCCGTCATCCGGAACGGGTAGGACTGGAACTGGAAGCTGCGCTGGCCGCCGATGAACGCGTCGCGGGCGACGGCGTAGATCTCCGCGATGGTGGCGTCGGTCATGGCGAAGCAGCCCGCCGACGAGCAGGTGCCGTGCACCATCAGGTACTTGCCGGTGCGCCCGTTGGCCCGGTCGACGGCGTTCGGGAAGCCCGTGTCGAACGAGAGGTAGTACGACGAGTTCGGGTTCATCAGGCCCGGGGTGATCGTGTAGAAGCCCTCCGGCGCCTGCCGGTCGCCCTCGCGGGTCTTCGGCCCGAGCTGGCCGGACCAGCGGCAGATCGGGTAGGTCTTCATGAGGGCGTAGCGGCCGTCGCTCCCCCGCTTCCAGATCTCCATCTCCGCCTCCTTCTTGAAGGTGCGGATCAGGATCGGGTCGGAGGGCTGCATCCCCTTGGACTGCATCAACGCGACGGTCTGGGGGGCGATCGGCGCGAGGCTGCGCGCGCTCGGGCCGTTGATCCCGGAACCGTCCTGGCAGGCGGCGAGCGACAGGGCCAGCAGGGACGCCGCCGCCAGCAGTCGCGCGGTCGCGAGACGCGCCGTCATGGGGAACCTCGATCGTCTTACGCGCGCCCGCGGGCCTTGCTGGCCGCGTCGGGTGCCACTCCCCAACCCAATAGGCTCGTTAAGCTTGCGCCTTCCTTACCGCAAGGACCCGGCTGCAACACTGGATTGTTCTCCGGTGTGGAGAGCCGGCGGATGCGCGCTATCCACAGCGCGCCGTGACCGTGGCGGGGCGCGCCCGGCCGCCGCGGCCGAGCCACAGCACGAGGACGAGGCCGGCCAGCGCCAGGGCGGCGCCGGCCAGCGACACCGCCGGGTAGCCGAGTCGGGCATCGATCACCGCCCCGCCGACGGCCGCCCCGACCGCGTTGCCGAGGTTGAAGGCGCCGATATTCATCGCCGAGGCGAGGTTGGGTGCCTCCGCGGCCTGCTCCATCACCCGCATCTGGAGCGGCGGCACCAGGGCGAAGCTGCCCACGCCCCAGAGGAAGATCAGAAGCGTCGCCGACACCTCTCCGTGCATGCCACCGGTGAACAGCACCAGGACGACGACGAGCCCGGCGAGGGATCCGATGATCGTGCCGTCCATCGAGCGGTCGGCGAGGCGGCCCCCGAGCCAGTTGCCGACGGTGAGGCCGAGACCGTAGAGGACGAGCATCGCGGTCACGAACGGGGTCTCCGCGCCGGTCTCGGTCCGCAGGATCGGCACGATGTAGGTGAACACCGTGAACATCGCGCTGGCGCCGACGACGGTCAGGGCGAGGGCGGCGAGCACCGGCCCGCGCCCGAGCACGCGCAGCTCCGCCCGCAGGTCGTCGCCGACCTCGGGCTTCAGCTCCGGCAGCGCGAGGCGCAGCGCCAGCATGGCGAGGACGCCGATGCACGCGATGGCCCAGAAGGCCGCGCGCCAGCCGAGCCTCTCGCCGAACCAGGCGGCGAGCGGCACGCCGCCGATCAGCGCGATGGTGAGCCCGGAGAACATCGCGGCCACCGCGGCGGCGCGATGCTGCGGCGGCACGATCCCGGCGGCCACCACCGAGCCGATCCCGAAGAAGGCGCCGTGGTTCAGCGAGGTCACCAGCCGGGCGACGACCAGCATGGCGTAGCTGTCGGCGAGCGCCGCCATCAGGTTGCCGAGGGTGAAGATCGCCATCAGCCCGATCAGCAGGCGTCGCCGGCCCACGCGCGCGGTGGCCAGCGTCATCAGCGGCGCGCCGATCAGGACGCCGACCGCGTAGGCGCTGACCACGAGGCCCGCCGCGGGGATCGACACGTTCAGGTCGTTCGCGATGAGGGGCAGCATGCCCATGGGGGTGAACTCGGTCACGCCGATGCCGAAGGCACCGACCGCGAGGGCGAGCAGGGGTGGGTTGAGCACCATGGGATCCGCGTCTCCGTTCGTTCCGGAACGGCAAGTGGCGGATTCGTCTTCGGGTTAGTAGCCCCCGCTTCGGACCAGGATCTGTGCGCCAGCGGCACGAATGCCGGCTTGCCGACGGAGGTTGAACGGGGCACCCTGCGGGCCGCTTCCGCCCGCACCCGGATGGGTCCGCGCCGATGGGCGGTCACCGCGCCGCACCGCTGAACGCGCGCGACCGCCCGGACGGGGTCGCACCGCCGGGAGCACCTCCGGCCACCGAGGGGACGGGCACCATGCTGCGCGACAGGATCGATCGGGCGGGCGAGATGGCGGTGTTCGTGGCGGTGGCGGAGGCCGGCAGCCTGTCGGGGGCGGCGCGCCGGCTCGGGCTGACGCCCTCGGCGGTCAGCCGGATCGTCGCCCGGACCGAGGCGCGGCTCGGCGCGCAGCTCCTCGTGCGGACCACCCGGACCCTCCGGCTCACCGCCGAGGGCGAGACCTACGGGCGCGCCGCGCGCCGCATCCTGGCGGATCTCGACGAGACCGAGGCCGCTTTGGCCGACCGGGGCTGCCCGCGCGGGCGGGTCCGGGTCAGCGCCGCCACCGCCCACGGCCGGCTCGTGATCGTGCCGCTGCTCGCCGCGTTCGTGGAGCGCCATCCCGGCATCACCGTCGAGATCGACCTCAGCGACGAGCTCGCCGACGTGCTGGGCGGCCACGCCGACGTGGCGATCCGGTTCGGGCCGCTCGCCGACAGCCCGCTCACCGCCCGCCGCCTCGGCGAGACCGGCCGAACCGTGGTCGCGGCGCCGGCCTACCTCGCCCGGGTCGGCACCCCGCACCGGCCGGCCGATCTGGCGGGGCACAACTGCCTGGATTTCACCTTTCGCCGGGCCGAGCCGGGATGGCCATTCCGGGAGGACGGGCGCGACGTCCTCCTGCCGGTCACCGGCAATGTCGCGGCCAACAACGGTGAGACCCTGGTCCAGCTCGCGGTACGGGGCGCCGGTATCACGCGCGTGGGCAACTTCCACATCGCCGACGAACTGGCCTCCGGCCGCCTGGTGCCGCTCCTGGAGCCGTTCAACCCGCAGGACCGGGAGGCGATCCACGCGGTGTTCGTGGGCGGCCCGGCCATGCCGGCCCGGGTGCGGGTGCTGGTGGATTTCCTGGCGGAGCAGACGCGCGTGACCGCGCCGGGCGCCCAACTTTGAGCTGCTTGCCCCGGCGGGATGAAGGCGCCACGTTCGCGGAGGCTGCCATCCGGATTCGGTCGATCGACCCGGACGGCTCGAACACGTGAACGTCGCCCATGACGGCCCTCTCTCTCGACACGCACGCCCTCGTCCGTCGCCTGCGGGCGACCGGCCTGTCCGAGGATCAGGCCGAGGCGATCACCGCGGCGATCCGCGAGAGTCGGGATTCCGATCTGACGAACCTCGTCACCAAGACCGATCTGGCCGAAGCGAAGTTCGACATCATGAAATGGGTGATCGGCTCGATCGGCTTCCAGACGATCGTCATCGTCGGCGCGATCGTTGCCCTGTCGCGCGCCGCGCATTGACGGCCGCCCGGAGAGTGGACCGGCGGCCGCACCGGCCGCGTTGCCCCGGCCCGCCCGCTCAGGCGAACAGCGCCGGCCGCCGCGCCGCCTCGGCGCGGATGATCGCCACCAGCGCCGCGTCGTCGGCCGGGTCGGCGAGCCGCAGGCCGACCGGCTCCGAGGGCGTGTGCACGGTGAGCCAGCGCAGGGTGGGCCGGAGGTCGACCGCCTCGACCACCGCCATGCGCGGGTGCCCGGTCTCGAGCTGCACGAAGGTCAGGTGGTTGCGGCTTGCGCGCTGCCCGAGCAGGTCGTCGATCGCCTCGACCACGTCCCGGGGCGTGTGGAGATGGGTCATCATCCAGAGCCGGTTGTCGGTGCCCTGCGTGTCGAGGGCCCGGCGCAGCCGGCGCACGCCCTCGGTGAGGAAGGAGTAGTCCGCCTCGCTCGTCGCCGGGTCGTGGTGGTTGAACACGCACTCGAGGCCGTGCCGCTCCCGGTAGAGGCGGTGGCGCCCCCGCCAGATGCCGGGGCCGCGCCGCTCGGCCTCCGGGATGCTCTCCAGCTGGCCCCGGTCGACGAGCGCCGCGAAGTCGTCGGCGAGGCAGTCCCGGGCCATGCCGGGCATGGAGAAGATCCAGTCGAGGGGCCCCGACCACTGGCGCAGGTCGAGCGTCTTGAGGACGTGCGCCATCTGGCAATTGCAGCCCAGGGAGACGTGGTTGTGCCGGCCCGGCTCCCGCGCGTCGCGCCGGCCGAGCAGCCGGCCGAGCGCGCCGAACAGGCCCCCCGTCGCCCCGGGCTCGCTCACAGGGTCCGGCCGATCGCCAGGAACTTCTCGGCGCGCCGGTCACGCACCTCGACGGGGGAGAGGCCGTCGAACTGCGCGAGGGCGTCGGCGATGGCGTCGCCCGCGGCCCGGATCGCCGCCTCGCGGTCGCGGTGCGCCCCGCCGGTGGCCTCCGGGATGATCGTGTCGATGACGCCGAGCCGCAGCAGGTCCTGGGCGGTGATCTTCATGGCGGTCGCGGCGTCCGACGCGCGGCCCTGGTCGCGCCACAGGATCGAGGCGGCGCCCTCCGGCGAGATCACCCCGTAGATCGCGTGCTCCAGCATCAGCACCCGGTTGGCGGTGGCGAGCGCGATCGCGCCGCCCGAGCCGCCCTCCCCGATCACCACGGCGACGTTGGGCACGCCGAGCGCGAGGCAGGCCTCGGTCGAGCGGGCGATGGCCTCGGCCTGGCCGCGCTCCTCCGCCTCGATGCCCGGATAGGCGCCGGCAGTGTCCACGAAGGCGAGGACCGGCAGACCGAACCGGTCGGCGGTCTCCATGAGGCGGACCGCCTTGCGGTAGCCCTCGGGCCGGGCCATCCCGAAATTGTGGCGCAGCCGCGCCTCGGTCGTGGCGCCCTTCTCCTGGCCGAGCACCAGGACCGGCCGGCCGCGGAACCGGCCGAACCCGCCCAGGATCGCCTCGTCCTCGCCGAAGCTGCGGTCGCCGGCCAGCGGGGTGAACTCGGTGATGAGCCCGTCGCGGTAGTCCACGAAGTGCGGCCGCTGCGGGTGGCGGGCCACCTGGGTCTTCTGCCAGGGGGTCAGATTCGCGTAGATCTCGGCGAGCGCCTGGCCGGCCTTGGCCTCGAGCCGGCCGACCTCCTCGGCGATGGAGACCGCGCCGTCGCGCGCGCTCACGGCGCGCAGCTCCTCGAGCTTGGCCTCCAGCTCGGCCACCGGCTTCTCGAAGTCGAGGTAGGTGCGCGTCACCGCCATCGTATCACAGGTCTTCCCGGGGTCCGCCGCGCGAGAGGCGGCGGGCGGGAGGTGTTGGCGATGGCGGGGATGGTGTCAACCGGCGGCGTGGCGGAAGCGCTCCGGGTCAGGGCCGCGTCAGGCCGCGTCCAGCGCCTCCCGGGCGATCCGACGGCAATGCTCCAGGTAGCCGCGCTGGTGCGCGCCCATCAGGTCGGTGACCGCCGACCAGAGCCAGCCGGGGGCGTCGGGGCCCGGCCCCGGCGCCCGCACGGCGTCGATCCAGGCCCGGCGGTCGGACGCGCCCATCTGGCGGCCGTGGGCCCGGCCCAGGATGGCGGCGAGGTGCCGGGAGACGCGGACCGCCTCGCCGCGGGAGAACTGCTCGGCGTCGATCTTGAGATCCTGCGGCAACAGCTCGCGGACGGTGACGGGCGTGCCGCCGATGTGGCCGGCGACCATCCGGTCGCCGAGGTTGGGCGACAGCGCCCGCGCCCCCGCGACGACCCGCGCGGCGTGGTCGGGCGGCACCGCGATCCCGGCGGCGGCCGGCGCGAGGTGCGGCACCGCCTCCTTGACGTCGAGGAGGGCGAGCTGCGGGCGGTCGCCGCCCAGCACCTCCACCAGGGCGGCGTAGCGCAGGCGCCCGAGGGAGCTGCAGCCCTTGATCCAGTAGGCGGCGTCGAGCAGCCGGATCTCGGCGTCGTCGGCCGCGCTGCCGAGCGCCAGGACGAGGCGGCGGATCTCCGGGTCGCGGATCAGCGCCGTCAGCGCGTCCTGCTCGTCGGCGTCGAGGTCGAAGAACCGGCTGCCCCGCGGGAGCCGGGCGGCCTTGCCCTTCAGGCGCTCGCGCGAGAGGTGGCGCCAGCGCCGGCCGAGCGCCCGCCGCTTCGTCGTGACGACGATCTCGGACGGGTCGACGCCGCGCTCGGCGCCCTCGGGATCGGCGATCCCGTCGGCGTAGCCGTCCGCCATGGCGTCCATCATCCGGGCGGTGACGATGCCCGGCAGGGTCGCGTTGAGCGCCGCGGTGACCAGGGACAGCGCGAGCCGGACGAGGTCGAAGGCCGGGTTCGCCACCACGGTCTGGTCGAGGTCGCGGATCTGGATGTCGATCCCGCCGTCCGGGCCGGCGAGCGCGCCGAGATTGCCGAGATGCGCGTCGCCGCAGATCCAGACGGGCGGCCCCTCGGGCAGGGTACCGGCCGGCATCCCGGCGAGCAGCTCGTAGAACCGCGCCGTGCTGCCGCGGACGTAGGCGTGCGGCGAGGACGCGATCTTGCACAGGCGGCGGTGGTTCAGCACGCTCGCGTCGCGGCCGGATCGTGCCGGTACCTGCATGTCCATGGGTTCGGTCCCGCGCGCCGCTCCGCCGGCCTCGACGGGCCGGCCGAATCCGATAACACGGCGAGGCCGGGCTTTTCATCCGCGCGCGCGGGCGCGCGGATTGACGCGGGGGGGCGCCTGTCAGGCCGCCGGTCAGGCTGCCTGCGACTCGACCCGGTTCCGGCCCGCCGCCTTGGCCCGGTAGAGGGCGAGGTCGGCGCGGCGGAGCATGTCGGCGGGGCCGAGATCCTCGCCGCGGCGCACGGCGACGCCGATCGAGACCGTCACCGACACGGCCCGGGTCGCCCCCTGCACGGTGAACGGCACCGCCTCGACGCGCTCGCGGATGCGCTCGGCGATGCCCTGCGCCTCGACGAGGCCCGCCTCCGGCAGGATCACCACCACCTCCTCGCCGCCGTAGCGCGCCACGATGTCGATCGGCCGCGTGTGCTGGCGGACCCGCTCGGCGAAGCCGCGCAGCACCTCGTCGCCGGCCTCGTGGCCGAAGCTGTCGTTGATCCCCTTGAAGTGGTCGATGTCGAGGATCAGCGCGGCGAGGCTCGACCGGCGGGCGGCCTCGTCGCCGAACAGGGTGCCGAGGTGGCTGTCGAGGTAGCGCCGGTTGTGCAGGCCGGTGAGCGCGTCGGTCACGGCCATCTGCAGGGAGGCCTGCATCGCCCCCCGGAGCGCGTCGGTGAAGCGCTTGCGCTTCACCTGGGTGCGGACCCGGGCCATCAGCTCGTTGCGGTCGACCGGCCGCATCAGGAAGTCGTGCACGCCGAAATCGAGGCCGCGGACCACCCGGGCGCGGTCGTACTCCTCGGCGAGCATGATCAGCGGCATCGCCCGGGTCCGGTCGAGGGACCGGAGCTGGCTGCACAGGCGCAGGCCGTCGAAGCCGGTGAGGTCGAGGCTCACGAGGGCGAGGTCGAAGGACTCCTCGGCGGCGAGGCGCAGGGCCTCCTGCGGGTCGGGCTCGACCGTGACGACGTGGTGCTGGCGCAGGGCCCCGGCGAGGCGCTCGGCCGAGCCGGGCCGGTCCTCGATCAGCAGGATCCGGGCGTCGAGGCCGGTCTCGGCGGTGGCGAGCGCCAGGGGATCGCCGATCCCGAACTCCCGGGAGGCGAGCGCGCGCTGGCGCAGCTCGTCCGTCACGGCCTTGAGCCGCACGAGGCTGCGCACCCGGGTGAACAGGGCGGTGTCGTCCACCGGCTTGGTCAGGAAGTCGTCGGCCCCGGCGTCGAGGCCGCGCAGGCGGTCCGCGGGCTGGTCGAGGGCCGTGACCATTACCACCGGGATGTGGGCCGTGAGCGGGTTGTTCTTGAGGTGCCGGCAGACCTCGAACCCGTCCATGCCGGGCATCATCACGTCGAGCAGGACGAGGTCGCAGAGGCCCTTCTCGCAGATCGCGATCGCGTCCCGGCCGTTCATGGCCGCGAGCGTGTCGAAATATTCCAGGCCGAGCTTCGTCTCCAGAAGCCTGACGTTCGGGAACAGATCGTCGACGATCAGGACACGGGCCGACATGGTTCCTCGTGCGGGCGCGGGTGAGCGGCCCGGACCGGGCGCCGTGTGCCGTGGGTGCGCGCCGCCGGTCGGCCGCCGGGGCCGGGGCGGACACGACGGGACGGACGGTTGAACCGGTCACCCGGCCCGGCGCGGCCGGGGGTCCGGTTCAACGGCACGCCTCGCCGGCGTCAACGCGGTTCAAGATAGGCCCGAACCGTTGCCAAAAACTTCGCGACCGAGATCGGCTTCGACAGGTAGGCCTCGCAGCCGCCCTCGCGGATCCGCTCCTCGTCGCCCTTCATGGCGAAGGCCGTGATGGCGATCACCGGGATGCTCTTGAGGTCGTCGTCCTCCTTGAGCCACTTCGTCACCTCGAGGCCGGAGACCTCGGGGAGCTGGATGTCCATGAGGATCAGGTCGGGGTGATGGGCGCGCGCCAGCTCGATCGCCTCGATGCCGTGGGCGGTCTTGAGCGTCGCGTAGCCGTTCGCCTCCAGGAGATCGTTGAACAGCTTCATGTTCAACTCGTTGTCCTCGACGATCAGCACCGTCTTCTTCATGATCCGTTGTCCCGGTGCGCGCCGATCATGATTAGCGGGCCGTGAAGCCCCTCCGTCACCTTTGTAGCGTTCACATGTTGATGAATGGCAAACCTCTTCAAGGGCATGAGTCGGCCGAACGGCTCGCCCTGGACGTTCTGTTGTGGATCGCTGGGGACGAGGACCGTCTCCTGCCCTTCCTGGCGGCGAGCGGCCTGAGCCCCGACACGCTCCGGGCGAGCGCCCGGGAGCCGGCCTTCCTGGTCGGCGTCCTCGACCACGTGATGGGCGACGAGAACGTGCTCGTCGCCTGCGCCAACGGCCTCGGGATCAAGCCGGAGCGGATCGCCGCGGCCTGGCAGGCGCTCTCGCCGCGGCCGGACGACGAATGGGCGTGAGGCGGGCCCTCAGGGCGTGCAGCCCTTCCCGGCCTCCTTGTCGGCCCGCCCCGCCTTGGCGTCGATGTCGAGGGCGGTCATGTCGCCCAGGATGGCGAAGTCGCCGTAATCGAGCTTGAGCGCGCCGCTGACGCCGTTCTCGTAGAGGTCGAAGCCGAGGGTGTAGATCGGCGTCCGCTCCCCGGCGCCCTCGGTGTAGTAGCTGAGGCGGACCGGCCAGCGCGGCATGGTGGCCAGCGACCCGTCGCGCAGGGGCTTGTCGCGGGTCGAGCCGGAGGCCGGGGCCGGGCCGGTCGCGGCGTGGCCGATCACCGCGAAGGTGTCGTAGACCTTCCGGCCGTCGTCGGAGCCGTCGAAGACCTTGACCGCGAGGGTCGACTGGCCGGCCCGCGCCGCCTCGATCAGGCGGCGCATGTGCTCGCTCGGGAACAGGACCGGCCCCTCGACGGTGAACGGCTTCGGGCCGCCCTTCAGCTTCACCGTCAGGGCGTCGCCCTGCTCGGAGGCGGTCCCGTCCACGGGGGCGGCGGGCTTGTTGTTGGTGAGCGTCGTCGTCTTGAACCGGAACTCGCGCCCCTGCCCGCCCTCGAAGGTGGTGCTGCGCATGTCGGACAGGCGCGCGCCGGTCTCGCCGGAGGACAGCTCCGTCACCTGGCGGGTCTGCATCGTGTAGCCGCGGCAGGCGTCGCCCCGGAAGTCGATGACGATGCGCCCGCGGGCGCTCTCCACCGAGCGGGTGCCGCCGCCCTCGGCCAGCGACAGGTCGTAGACCGCGCGGTGGTTGGCGAGCACGATCTCGGGCGCCGGCGGCTTGGCCTCCGGTTCGGGCGCGGCGGGCGGGGCCGCGCGGGCGGGCCCGGCGCAGACGAGAAGACCGGCCGTCAGCAGTGGGAAGAGGCGCAGGCGCATGGACAACCCCGGTTCGGTCCGCCGCAGATAGCAGGCTCAGGGAATCGGGCAATGCTTGGGCCGCCCCCGAACCGCCGGGCACCCGCGCCGGACGGCGCCCCGATCCGCCCGCGTCCGCCCTACCGGTAGCCCTCGGCCTGGAGGGCGAACAGCTCGGCGTAGCGGCCGCCCCGCGCCATGAGGGCGGCGTGGCTGCCCTCCTCCAGGACCCGGCCGCCCTCCAGGACGAGGATGCGGTCGGCCATGCGCACGGTGGAGAAGCGGTGCGAGATCAGCACCGTCGTCCGCCCGGCCGACAATTCCCGGAACCGGGCGAAGACGTCGTGCTCGGCCCGGGCGTCGAGGGCCGCGGTCGGCTCGTCCAGGATCAGGATCTCGGCCTCGCGCATGTAGGCCCGGGACAGCGCGACCTTCTGCCACTCGCCCCCGGAGAGGTCGAGGCCGCCGGCGAAGCGCTTGCCCAGCGGCTGGGCGTAGCCCGCGGGCAGCCGCTCGATCACCGGGGCCGCGAGCCCCCGGGCCGCCGCGGCCGCGATCCGGTCCGCGTCGTCGGCGGCCGCGATCCGGCCGACCGCGACGTTCTCCCCGGCAGTGAGGTCGAAGCGGACGAAGTCCTGGAAGATCGCCCCGATCCGCGCCCGCAGGTCGTCGAGGTCGTAGGCGGGCAGCGGCACGCCGTCGAGGAGCACGCGGCCCTCGTGCGGGTCGTACAGCCGGGTCATCAGCTTGACGATCGTGGTCTTGCCGGCGCCGTTGCCGCCGACCAGCGCCACCGTCTCCCCGGCCCGGACCGCGAAGGAGAGGTCGCGCAGCGCGAAAGTCTGCGTGCCCGGGTAGCGGTAGCCGACCCCCTCGAAGACCAGCCCCGCGCGGATCGGGCTCGGCACCGGCGCGGGCCGCGCGGGCGAGCGGATCTGCGGCCGGATCGCGAAGAAGGCGTAGAAATCCTCGAGGTACTGCGCCTGGCCGGTGATCTGGGTCAGCCCGAGGAGCAGCCCCTCCAGGCCGCCGCGCAGCCGCTGGAACGCGCCGGCCAGGAAGGCGAGGTCGCCCACCGAGAAGGCGCCCGCCACCGTCCGCCAGACGATCACCGCGTAGGCGGCGTAGTAGGCGAGCGTCCCGAGGCTCGCGAAGGCGAAGCCCCAGCCGGCCCGGGCGACCGCGAGGCCGCGGTTCTCGGCGAGCAGCCGCCCCGCCACCGCGGCGTAGAGCCCGGTGACGTAGCCCGCGAGGCCGAAGAGCTTGATCTCCTTGGCGGTCTCGACGCTGGCGCCGAGGTAGCGCAGGTAGTCGATCCGCCGCCGCTCGGGGCTGCGGATCCAGGCGAGGCGGTAGCCGGCCTTGGTGAAGTGCCACTCGTTGAGCACCGCCGGGACCAGGGCGGCGGCGATCAGCACGACGAGCCAGGGCGTGAAGGCCGCGACCCCGACCGCCAGGGTCGCGAGGGTCAGGAGGCCCTGCAGCTGGCCGAACACCGTGCCGATGAGGCCGGTGCGGCCGCTGACCTGCCGGCGGGCCCGCTCCAGCCGGTCCTGCTGGGCGCTGTCCTCGAACTGCGCGAGGTCGAGCTCGGCGGCGTGCGCCATCAGCCGCAGGGAGGCCGCGTTGGCGTAGAGGTCGCCGATCAGGGTCTCGACGAGGCTCGAGAGCCGGCCGGTCAGGTCCGAGAGCAGGGCGAGGCCGAACTCGGCGGCGACGAGGCCGGCGAGCCGCGCCCGGCCGGGATCGGCGAGCCACGCCGCGAGCCCCCCCTCCGGCGCCGGCCGGGCGTGCTCGGCCACGATCCCGTCGAGGATCAGCTTGGCGAGGTAGAGGGCCAGGACCGGCAGGCAGGCCGCCACGAGGCGCAGCGACAGGCTCGCCGCCAGCAGGCGCGGGCTCGCGGCGGCGATCTCCCGGAACAGGGTCGGCAGGTAGCGCAGGGCGCCGACGCGCTCGCCCAGGCGATCGCCCAGGCGCCCGCCGAGTCGCCGACGCAGTCCCGCCCCCGGCCGCGGTGCGGGCCCGCTCATACCCTGGGGATGACCCGCCGGGTTTGGAGCGTGGATTGGACGACGCGCAAGGACATCATTAACTGTAGATGCATATAGTTTTAATCCTCGTCGAGTGGTGCGTGCTCAGCGGTCCTGCAATCCTCAGAGTTTCGGTTCTCCTCATCATTGCCGGCATCCTCGCGGCGGTGGTGCAGGCCCTGCTGCCGAGCCCCGCGCCCGGACCGGCGACTCCGCCCGCGTCCGCTCCGGAGACACCGGCGGCCCCCCAGCCCTCGGCGACGGTCCGGCGCGTCGAGCCGCCTCCTGCGGCTCCCGCGGCTCCCGTGGTTCCTGCGGCGCCGCCCGCTCCGCCCACCCCGTCCGCCCCGCCCGCGGCGGCGGTCGAGCCCGCTCCCGCCCCGCCCGGTGGCGCTCCGGCGCCGACGCGGATGCCCTCCGACGCGACGGCCTTCCCCGCCGAGCCGCTCCCGCGGGAGGCGCAGCCCGATCCGTCGGCGCAGGAGGCGGCCGGTCAGGCCGAGGTCGACCGGGCGGAGGACAGCGCCGGTCCCCGGGCCCTGGCCATCCTCGATCTCAACACCGCCTCGGTGGCGGATCTCAATCACCTGCGCGGCGGCGGCGCCATCGGCCGGGCGATCGTCGCCAAGCGGCCCTACACGTCGGTGGAGCAGCTGCTGTCGAAGCGCGTGCTCAGCCGGTCGGTCTACGAGAAGATCAAGGATCAGGTGACTGTGCGGTGACTGTGCGGTGACTGTGCGGTGACTGTGCGGTGACTGTGCGGTGACTGTGCGGTGACCGTGCGGTGAGCGGCCGCGGCCCCGCGATCCGCTCCGGCCCGCTCCGTCTTGCGGCGTCCGAGGATATAAATTAGCGCTGTGCGGGATATCCCCGGGGGCCGCGCATGCCGCTCTACGTCAAGGATCCGCAGGTCGACGCCCTCGCGACCCAGCTCATGGCGCTGCTGGGCACGAGCAAGACCGACGCGGTGCGCCGCGCGCTTCAGAACGAGATCGCCCGCCAGACGAACCGGCCCGATCTCGTCGCGCGGACGGCCGACTTCGTCCGTGCCCTGCACGAGCGTGCCGGTCCGGACCGGAAGCCCGCCGACGCGGCGTTCATCGACGGTCTGTACGAGCGCACCTGAGGCGGGACCCGATGTTCGTGGATGCGTCGGCCCTCACGGCGATCCTCACCGACGAGACGGATGCGGCCGCCCTGGCGGCCCGGCTTCAGCGGGCGCCGCGCCGCGTGACGTCGCCCCTGGCGGTCTGGGAAACCGGCGTGGCCGTGGCGCGCCACCTCGATCTCCCGGTCCCGACCGCCCGCGAGGCGGTGCACGCCTATCTCGACCTCGCCGGCATCGAGATCCTGGCCGTCCCGCCGGAGGCCGAAGCGGGCGCGCTGGACGCCTACGACCGCTTCGGCAAGGGCCGGCACCCGGCCGGCCTGAACTTCGGCGACTGCTTCGCCTACGCCTGTGCCCGCGCCCACGGCGTCCCGCTGCTCTACAAGGGCAACGACTTCCCGCTCACGGACATCGAGACCGCCTGAGGCCGACGGTCCGCGCGCGGGGCAAGCGGGGCGCGGCGGGCGGAGGACCGCCGCCGCGCGTCCTCAGAGCTTCGTGCCGAAGATCTCGGCCACCTGCGGGATGTCCTTGTCGCCGCGGCCCGACATGTTGAGCACCATGAGGTGCTCGGCCGGGCGCTGCGGCGCGAGTTCCAGGATCTTGGACAGGGCGTGGGCCGGCTCCAGGGCCGGGATGATCCCCTCCAGCATCGAGCAGAGCTTGAACGCCTCCAGCGTCTCGGAATCGGTCGCCGACAGGTAGGTGACCCGGCCCATCTCGTGGAGCCACGCGTGCTCGGGGCCGATGCCCGGATAGTCGAGGCCCGCCGAGATCGAGTGGGCGTCGGCGATCTGGCCGTCCCCGTCCATCAGCAGGTAGGTGCGGTTGCCGTGCAGCACGCCCGGCTTGCCGCCGGTCAGCGAGGCCGCGTGCAGGCCCGACTGGACGCCGTGGCCCGCGGCCTCGACGCCGAAGATCTCGACCTCCCGGTCGTCCAGGAAGGGGTGGAACAGCCCCATGGCATTCGAGCCGCCGCCGATGCAGGCGACGAGCGAGTCCGGGATCCGGCCCTCCTGCGCGATCATCTGCTCGCGGGTCTCGCGGCCGATCACCGACTGGAAGTCCCGCACCATCGCCGGGTACGGGTGCGGGCCCGCCACCGTGCCGATGCAGTAGAACGTGTCGGCGACGTTGGTGACCCAGTCGCGCAGCGCCTCGTTCATGGCGTCCTTGAGGGTCTTGGTGCCGGATTCCACCGGGATCACCTCGGCGCCGAGCATCTTCATGCGGAAGACGTTGGGCGCCTGCCGGGCGACGTCGACCGCGCCCATGTAGACGACGCACTTGAGGCCGAAGCGCGCGCACAGCGTCGCGGTGGCGACGCCGTGCTGGCCGGCGCCGGTCTCGGCGATGATCCGCGGCTTGCCCATGCGGCGGGCCAGCAGGATCTGGCCCAGCACGTTGTTCACCTTGTGGGAGCCGGTATGGTTCAGCTCCTCGCGCTTGAAATAGACCTTGGCGCCCTGCCCGGCCGGCGCCTTGGCGCGCAGGTGCTCGGTGAGGCGCTCGGCGTAGTAGAGCGGGCTCGGCCGGCCGATATAGTGGGTGCCGTAGCTCTCCATCTCGGCCTGGAAGGTCGGGTCCTGCTTGGCCGCGTCGTAGGCCGCCTCCAGCTCGAGGATCAGCGGCATCAGCGTCTCGGCGACGAAGCGGCCGCCGAAGATGCCGAAGCGGCCGCGCTCGTCGGGGCCGGTGCGGAAGGAGTTGGGCTCGGGGGCGATGGTCACGGGACGGATCCTGCGCGCGCGTGTCGATCTGTTGCCGGGTGCCTAGACCCATGTCGCCGCCACCGCAATGCGGCCAGCCGCGCGCGTAACCGCGACGGCCTTCCGGACGAAGGTCTGTCAGCAACCGAATGGAGGCCAGCATGGCTCTTCGCGACACGATCCGCCCGCTCCTCGGGGCCGCCCTCGGGCTCGGCCTCGCGGGGACACTCCTTCTGCCGCGCCTGCCGGCGCTGGCCGAAGAGGCGCCCCGGCGCCTTCCGGAGCCCGCGATCCACTCGGCCGAGGCGCCGGGCTCGCACGTCGCGGTGTTCGCAGGCGGCTGCTTCTGGGGTGTGCAGGGCGTGTTCCAGCACGTGCGCGGAGTGAGCAACGCGGTCTCGGGCTATGCCGGCGGCACTCGTGCCGACGCCGATTACCGGACGGTCAGCGGCGGTGGCACCGGCCATGCCGAGGCCGTGGCGGTCACCTACGATCCGGCCCAAATCCGCTACGACGAATTGCTGCGGATCTTCTTCTCGGTTGCCCTCGACCCGACCCAGGTGGATCGCCAGGGGCCCGATTCCGGGCGCCAGTATCGCTCAGCCCTGTTCCCGCAGGATGCCGAGCAGGCGCGGATCGCCAAGGCCTACATCGCCCAGCTCGACGCGGCGAAGACCTACGCGCGGCCGGTGGCCACGCGGATCGAGCCGGGCGCGGCGTTCTACCCGGCGGAAGGCTACCACCAGGACTTCATGGCCCTGCACCCCGGCCACCCGTACATCGCCGCCAACGACGCGCCGAAGCTCGAGGCTCTGAAGCAGCTGTTCCCGGAGCGGACGGCCGCGCAGCCGGTGCTGGTGAACCGCCCGCCGGCGTGAGGGCCCGCGCCGTCACCGCGAGCCGTCCGGACGTCCCTACTCCTCCGGCGGACGCGGCCGGCCGAAATCCGGGGCCGCGGTCTCCTGGCCCTGCGCCACGATGCTGCGCCGGATCGCCCGGGTGCGGGTGAACATCGCGTGGAGCGCGTCGCCGTCGCCCCAGCGCACCGCCTTGGCGAGCGCCGACAGGTCCTCGTTGAACCGGCCGAGCATCTCCAGCACCGCCTCGCGGTTGTTGAGGAAGATGTCCCGCCACATGGTCGGGTCCGACGCCGCGATGCGGGTGAAGTCGCGGAACCCGCTCGCCGAGAACTTGATCACCTCGGACTGCGTCGCCGCCTCGAGGTCGGCCGCGGTGCCCACGATGTTGTAGGCGATCAGGTGCGGCAGGTGGCTGGTGATGGCGAGCACGTGGTCGTGGTGCTCGGCGCTCATCGTCTCGACGTCGGCGCCCATCCCCGCCCACAGGGCGCGGACAGTCTCGATCGCCGCCGGGTCGGTGCCCTCGGGCGGGGTCAGGATGCACCAGCGGCCCTGGAACAGGGTCGCGAAGCCCGCGTCCGGCCCCGAGAACTCGGTCCCAGCGATCGGGTGCCCGGGGACCAGCGCGACGCCCTCGGGCAGGTGCGGCCGGACCGCCGCCACCACGGCGCCCTTCACCGAGCCGACATCCGACACGATCGCGCCGGGCTTGAGATGCGGCGCCATCTCGGCCGCCGCCGCCCCGATCGCGCCCACCGGCACGCACAGGATGACGAGGTCGGTGTCGGCGGCGCCCTCCGCCGGGTCGCCCGTGACGACGTCGGCGATGCCGAGGTCGCGCACCCGGGCGCGCACGGCCGCGTCGCGGTCCACCGCCACGATGGTCCGGGCGAGGCCGTAGCGGCGCGCCGCCCGGGCGATCGAGGAGCCGATCAGCCCGAGGCCGACGATGGCGAGGCGGCCGATGGCGGGCGCCTCGGCCCTGGACGTCTCAGCCATGCCGGCCCCGCACGAAGTCGCCGAGCGCGGCCAGGAAGGCTTCGTTCGCCTCGGCGCCCGCCACCGTCACCCGCAGGGCGTTGGGCAGGCCGTAGGCGGTGACCCGCCGGGTGATGAGGCCGCGCTCGGTCAGGAACGCGTCCGCGTCCTCCGCCGAGCGGCCCGGCGCGTCGGGGAAGTGGATCAGCAGGAAGTTCGCGACGCTCGGCGTGACCTCCAGGCCGAGCGCGCGGGCGCCCTCGGTGAGCTTCGGCAGCCACTCGGCATTGTGGGCGGCGGCGGCGGCCATGTGGGCCTCGTCGGCGATGGCGGCCGAGCCCGCGGCGATCGCCGGGCCCGAGACGTTGAACGGGCCCCGGATCCGGTTGACCGCGTCCGCCACGTGCGCCGGCGCGACCATCCAGCCGATCCGCACGGCGGCCAGCCCGTGGATCTTCGAGAAGGTGCGGGTCATCACGACGTTCTCGGCCTCGAGGGCCAGCTCGAGCCCGGCCGAGTAGTCGTTCGCGCGGACGTACTCGGCGTAGGCGCCGTCGATCACCAGCAGCACGTGCGGCGGCAGGCCGGCGTGGAGCCGGCGGATCTCGTCGAAGGGCAGGTAGGTGCCGGTCGGGTTGTTGGGGTTCGTGACGTAGACGATCCGGGTCCGGTCGGTGACCCGGGCCAGGATCGCGTCGACGTCGACGGTGAGGTCGCGCTCGGGCGCGACCACGGGCTCGCCGCCCGAGGCCAGGATGGCGATCCGGTAGACGAGGAATCCGTGCTCCGAGTAGATCCCCTCGGTGCCCGGCCCGCCATACGCGTAGGCCAGCAGCGACAGGAGCTCGTCCGAGCCCGCGCCGCAGACGATCCGCTCGGGGTCGAGCCCGTAGCGCCGGGCGATGGCGGTGCGCAGGACGGTCGCGCGCCCGTCCGGGTAGGTCTCGAGCTTGGCGGTCGCCGCGTGGAGGGCGGCCAGCGCCGCCGGGCTCGGGCCGAGGGGCGTCTCGTTGGAGGACAGCTTGTAGACCTTGCCGCCGCCGGGCCGCCCGCTCTTGCCGGGCACGTAGGTGTCGATCGCCAGGACGCCGGGACGCGGTTCCGGACGGGCGGGTCGGGGGGCGGACATTGCGGTGCGACTCGGGATGCGCGGGGTTCGGTCGGTTCCGCGTCCGTCTACAGCATTTCCTCGGCCGGTGAACCCGGGGCCGCGCCCTGAGGGGCCGACCCGACAAGACTCGACCCGGACAGGGCGACTTGTCCGCGTGCACGGAGTCGTGGCTGTATGCCGGCGCTCCGCCGACAGGCGCCCAACACGAAGGATCCCCGCATGCCCCTCGAACGCTACCTGGACGGCGGCGCCCACATCCTCCCCGCCGACGACTCGCTGATCCGGTTCGCCATGACGAACGGCCAGCGGGTGATCGCGGTCGAGGTCCCGGTTCCCGTGCTGCGCCAGCAGTTCGGCGGCGCCGACCTCGCCCCCCTGGAGCTGTTCGCCCGCAATCAGGCGGTGATCGAGGCCGCGGCGAGCCAGGCCTACGACCGGACCGAGACCCCCAACGACCTCCTCGATCTGGGCCCGGAGGATTTCGACACCCGGCCGGCCTCGGCCAGGACCTGATCGGCTAGACTTCATCGGCAGACTTCAACCAGCGCGATCCATCCGGGGCGCCGCGGCAAATCGGCGACGCGCAAATGCCGCGGGGCACTCGCCACGTTTCGGCCTGTTGAACCGGGAGAACAGGGGCGCGTCGGGCGTGCCCCGACCCGCAACCCCTGGATGGATCGACGATGCCCGGTGACCTGATCCCCTGCAGCCTCTTCCTGATCGGGATCCTCGTTTCGGTCGCCGCGGATTGCCGCCTGCGCCGCGCCGAGGCGGCCCCGTGGGCCAACGGCTGCATCACGGCCGCCGGCGCCGCCCTGGTCTTCGCGGCCTGCGCGGCCGCCATGCTCTGAGGAACCGTCGGACATCGGACGGACTTTCCCAGCGGCAACCGGGCACGCGCCCGGCGGCGCGGCTGGCTGGGCGAGGATTCCATGGTTTCGATGCAGGCCCTGATCGGCTGCGGTCTCGTGCTCACCGGCATCCTGATCGAGAGTGCGGCGAGCCGGCACTGGCGGGCGGGCGTCCGCGCGGACCGGCTGGATGCCCGGGCCGCCCTCGCGCTCGGCCTGCCCGCCCTGGGGCTCGCCGTCATGGCCGCCCCGATCGCGTGAGCGCCGCGACCTGAGATGGCACCGCGCCGGTCCAGGGATCCGCGCCGAGCCCCGTGTCCGGGCGCACCGCCGCGCCCGGCGGTCCATCGTAGACCTCGGCCATCGCGGCGTGGTCGCGACGGAGGTGTTGAGATGAGTGCCGTGTTCAGCTTCGTCCTCGAGGGTGCCGCCGGTCTGGTCGAGCCCGCGTGGCTCCGCGCCCAGCGCGCCGTGGCCGGCGCCTCGGCCGCCCCGAGCCGCCAGGCCGCCTTCGATCCGGCCCCCGGCCATCCCGATCCGAGTGACCGGGCTTGAGTGGCCCGGCCTGAGCGCCCTGACCTGAGCGCCCTGACCTGAGCGACTGCGCGGGCCTCGCCCGGCAAGGCCCCGGCCCGCCCGCGTTGACGCTCGGCCCCCCGCGCATTACCTCGGCGGGGCTGGCCGCGTCGGGCGAGTGCGGCGCGTCAGGCGATCCCGTGCTCTCCCGGTTCGGATCCGAACCGATACACGGTCGTCAAGACCCGCCATGGACACCCAAACGGACACGGCCCTGAGGCCGGACCCGACCGACGAGCCGGCGCGGCGCGCGTCCGAGCGCTCGCAGGCGCTCGACCCGAAGAGCCCGGTGGCGCGCTTCGCCGCCGACACGCCCCTGCTCACCGACGCGGGCGTCGAGCTCGCGCCCTTCCAGATCGCCTATCAGACCGCCGGCACGCTCAACGCCGCGCGCTCGAACGCGGTCCTGATCTGCCACGCGCTGACCGGCGACCAGTACTTCGCCCACACCCACCCGGTGACCGGCAAGCCCGGCTGGTGGGAGACGCTGGTCGGCCCCGGCAAGCCGATCGACACGGACCGCTACTTCGTCGTCTGCTCGAACGTCATCGGCTCGTGCATGGGCTCCACCGGCCCGGCCTCGATCGACCCGGCGACGGGGCGGCCCTACGGGCTGAACTTCCCGCTGGTGACGATCCGCGACATGGTCCGGGCGCAGGCGATGCTGCTGGAGCATCTCGGCATCCGGGACCTGTTCCTGTGCATCGGCGGCTCGATGGGCGGGATGCAGGTGCTGCAATGGGCGGCGCTCTACCCCGAGCGCGTCTTCGCGGCGATGCCCATCGCCACCGGCGCCCGCCACTCGGCGCAGAACATCGCCTTCCACGAGGTCGGCCGTCAGGCGATCATGGCCGACCCCGCCTGGGCGGACGGGCGCTACCTCGAGGCGGGCACGCGCCCCGCCAAGGGGCTCGGCGTCGCCCGGATGGGCGCGCACATCACCTACCTGTCCGAGCCGGCGCTGCACCGGAAGTTCGGCCGGCGCTTCCAGGGCGGCACGGCGCCGACCTTCTCGTTCAACGCCGATTTCCAGATCGAGAGCTACCTGCGCCACCAGGGCCTGAGCTTCGTCGAGCGGTTCGACGCCAACGCCTACCTCTACCTGACCCGGGCGATGGACTATTTCGACCTCGCCGAGGACCACGGCGGCGTGCTCGCCAACGCCTTCCGGGGCACCAGGACCCGCTTCTGCGTGATCTCGTTCACCTCGGACTGGCTGTTCCCGACCCGCGACTCGCGGGCGATCGTGCACGCGCTCAACGCCGCCGCGGCGCCGGTGGCCTTCGTGGAGGTCGAGAGCGACAAGGGCCACGACGCGTTCCTGCTCGACGAGCCGGCGATGTTCTCCGCGGCCCGCGGCTTCATCGACGCCGCCGCCCGGGCGCGCGGGCTGTGACGCGGATGGCGAGCGGCGGGTCCGGCAAGATGACCTTCGGCAAGCTGCCCCTGGGCAAGGTCCGCCACGGCGCCCCCTGGCAGGGCGCGGACGCCCTCCCCCACGCGGCCGAGGGCGGCGGCGCCCGCGTCGACCACCTCGTCGTGCTCGGCCTCGTCCCGGCGGGCGCCCGGGTGCTCGACATCGGCTGCGGCGACGGCTCGCTGCTGGCGCTGCTGCGCGACCGCCGCGGCATCGACGGGCGCGGGATCGAGCTGTCCCGCGAGGGCGTGAACGCCTGCCTCGCCCGGGGCCTGTCGGTGATCCAGGGCGACGCCGACACCGACCTCGCCAACTACCCGGACGGGGCCTTCGACGTGGTGGTCCTGTCCCAGACCATCCAGGCGACCCGCAATCCCCGGGTGGTGCTGGAGCACCTGCTGCGCATCGGCCGGCAGGTGATCATCTCGTTCCCGAATTTCGGGCACTGGCGGGTGCGCTCCGAGCTGGCCTTCCGCGGGCGGATGCCGGTCACCGAGATCATGCCGGACGCGTGGTGGGAGACGCCCAACATCCACCACTGCACGATCCGCGACTTCGTCGGCCTCTGCCGCGTGATCGGCGCGCGGATCGAGCACGCCACGGCGCTGGACGCCCGCGGCCGGCCGATGCGGTTCTCCATGCCCTGGTGGGTCTGGAACCTGTTCGGCGCGCAGGGGGTGTTCCTGCTCCGGCGCGAGGATGCCGGGCCCTAGCGCCGCGCCCGATCAAGGCGAGGCGGTGGCGCGTCGAGCCCGTGCCGGACGAGGCGCGGGTCCCCTCTCCCGTGCGGGAGAGGGACGGGGTGAGGGATCAGCTCTGTCCGGACGAGGCACACCCCCGTCGCGCCGTGATGGCTCGCTCGACCTCGAAGCGTCTTGTCCCTCACCCCAACCCTCTCCCGCACGGGAGAGGGGGCATGGCGCGGATGTCTCGACTGGGGTCGTCGTCCTTCCCAACCGTTGCAACACGATCGGAAGCGGCTCCGGCATCGCGCCGCTGTCCGGGCCCTGAGGGTCGCCGCACGGCGTCGAGAAAATTCTGAAATAGAGCAGAAACGGAGCTTGGCTATTTCTGGTCGCGTTCCCGTGATCGGACCGTGATTACGGATTCGTCTGGCGTTCATCCCGAGACGTGCGGGTCCACGAGGGGTCGTGGACTGTGCCCGGCTGCGCGGAAGACTTGCCGCAACCGCGAATTCCAGCAGGGTCGACAGGACACGTGCGCCGCGCGATCGTTCACATTGGGATGCCCCGAACCGGCTCCACCGCGTTCCAGGAGGTGCTGGCCCGCCTGCGCCCCCGCCTCGCCGCGGCCGGGATCTGCTACCCGAACCTCGCCCCGCCGGGCGCCCCCGGCAGCGACGACGTCAACCACTACCGGCTCGGCCAGGCGCTGGACCGGCGCCGCGGCGCCGCGGAGCGCCGCGAGGCCCTCGCGCGGCTCGACGCGATCCTGGCCGCCACGCCGGCCGACACGGTCCTGCTCTCCTACGAGGATTTCTCCGTCCAGCGCCCGTTCTGGCGCGTTCCCGAGATCCTGTCCGACCTGTTCGCGCGCCGCGGCTTCGCCCTGGAGGCGGCGCTCGTGGTCAAGCCGCAGGCCGAGCAGCTGGCCTCGGCCTACGCCCTGCGGGCGCAGGTCGTCTCCGAGGGCCGCACGTTCCGCGGCTTCCTGCGCTCCGAGGGCGGGTCCCGGCGCTACGACTACGCGGACCGGCTCGAGCCCTGGCGCCGCGCCGCGGCGGGGCGCGTCACCGCCCTGCCGTACCGCGACCGGCGGTCCGACGCGCCGCTGCTGGCGCGGCTGGTCGACGGGCTCGGGCTGGGCGAGCGCCTCGCGCCGCTCCTCGGCCCGGCCGACCTCGCCTACCGCACCAACCGGAGTTCCGGGCCGGTCGCGGTCGAGGCGTCGCGCCGCCTGTACCGGCTCGGCGTGCACCGGCAGGTGACCGGGCATCGCCGGCTGCTCGGCCACGTCCTCGACGACTGGGCCTGGGCGCGGGGGCTCGACGCGGAGCGGTTCCGCGGCGACGCGCCGGAGGGGCTGGCCCGCGTCGCGGCGCGCTACGCGGCCGGGAACGCGCGCTTCGCCGCCGCCTGCTGGGGGCAGAGCTGGGACGCGGTGATCGCGGCCGCGCCCGCCGCGCCGCCGAACGAGCTCGCCGCCGGGCCGGTCGCGCCCGAGACGGAGGCCGCGGTCGAGGCGCTGGTGCGGGCGGC
>NZ_JBKFBI010000240.1:0-4680 GCF_053346095.1 Methylobacterium sp. A52T
CCGGCGCCGACGCCGGCCGCGGCGCTCGGGCTCGGCCGCGTCGCCGCCGGTGACGCCCACGCGCTCCTGCCCGAGCAGAAAGACGTAGCTGTAGGCCTCGCCGGCCCAGGTCCGGCCCGTCACAGCGATGGGATCGCGCGGGCCGATGCCCTCCGCGGACGGCGTCGGCTCGGACCAGCCGCGCGTCCGCGCGCGCTCCTCCGGCAGGTCGACCCAGAACCGGTCGGCCGAGGGCGGCAGCGTCGTGACCAGGGCCTCGAAGGTGCGGCCGGTGCGCAGGGCGCCGCCGTCGCGGCTGTCGGTGGCGCGCCGCTCCGGGCACGGCTCGTCCCGGCGGGACGCCACCGGGGTCTGGCCCTGGAACACGGCCTGGAGCGGGCCGGGCGCCTCGGAGCGGGCGAGCCGCAGGATCTGCACGCCGCGCACGAAGGCGCAGGGCGCCGGCGCGATGAGGACGCCCTCGGCCTCCGAGCCCTCGCGGCAGATCTCCAGCGCGCCGCCCCCGGTCAGGAAGCAGCTCGGGGCGCTGCCCTCGTAGCCCACGGGCCGGGCCTCGGCGGAGCGCGTCCCGATGAGCGCGGATCCGGCCAGGGCCGAGAGGGCCGCGAGGGCCGCGAGGCGCCTGCCCGAGCGCCGGCCCGAGCGCTGGGACGCGGCGTCGCGTGCAGGGGGAATGACGGTATCGGCAGGCGATGTCGTGGCAGTCTTTGTAGAAATCACGTCTATCGCCGATGTCGATCCGGATGTCGGAACAGTCTCGCAGCCTCTAACTCACGGTCGCTGAGCCGGAAAGTGGCGCGGACCACGCAAGCCCCCTTCGATGGGGACGGGGCGAACCCGGCGCCCGCTCGCCCGTTGTCGCGGCTTGAGGGCCCCGCTGGCCCGACCCTTTCAGCGCCCGGAGATCAGCGCATGGACATCGCCGTCGAAACCGTCACCGACATCGTCACGCGGCTGCGCGCCATCGAGGTGAAGGAGGGCAACACCGACCCGGATTCGGGCTCGAACCCGATCGACGACGGCGCCACAGACGTCCTGGTCTCCGGCACCGACGACGCCACCGAGTCCGAGGTCCGCGGCCTGATCGCCGGACTCGACGACGATTCCCGGGCCGAGCTGCTCGCCCTCCTCTACGTCGGGCGCGGCGACATGGAGCCGGAGGAGTGGAGCGAGGCGGTGCGCTTCGCCCGCGAGCGCGAGGCCGCCGGCGAGGGCGCCGCGCGGGAACTGCTGGGCTCTCCCGACGCCGGCGACCTCTTGGAGGAAGGCCTCGACGCGATGGGGCTCAGCCCCGAACTGCCGCAGGCCTGAGCGCCCGGACGGGGGCCGGTCGCCATGGCCTCGCGCGCGCGCAGGGGCGCCACGAAGGCGCTGCGAGTCCTCACGCGGCCGGTCCGCCGCGCGCAGGGCCATGGCGGCAAGGGCCGCGGCGGGCTCGTGGTCGAGCCCTACCGCGGCTACGGGTCACGGGACGAGGTGTTCCTGATCGGCCGGGTCTTCCGGCAGTCGCCGGGGATACCCGGCGAGGATCCCGAATCCCTGCGGGCGCAGTGGCGCGACCTGCGCCGCCGCATCGCCCGGCGGACGATCGCCGGCGCGGCCGTCACCGCCCGGTTCGGCGACGACGCCGTCCGGGTCGAGACCGACCGGGACGGCTATTTCCGCGTGCACCTGCACCCGCGCACGCCCCCGGCCGACACGGGTGACTGGCACGCGGTCGCACTGCGCCTCGAGGCCGATCCGCCGATCCCCGCCGAGGGCGCGGTTTTCATCCCGCCCGACCGCTGCCGCTGCGTCGTGGTCAGCGACATTGACGACACGGTCATGCGCACCGGCGTCGCCAACAAGCTCAAGATGCTGTGGCGCCTGTTCGTGGAGGATGCCGAGAGCCGGGTCGCCTTCCCGGGCGTCGCCGCCCTCTACCGCGCCCTCCACGCGGGCGCCGGCGGCGACGAGGGCAACCCGATGCTCTACGTGTCCCGCGCGCCCTGGGGCCTCTACGAGATGCTGTCGGAGTTCTTCCAGCGCCACGGCATCCCGGCGGGGCCGGTGCTCTTCCTGCGGGAATGGGGCCTCTCCTGGACCCACCCGCTGCCGCGCCGCGCCACCGACCACAAGCACGCGCTGATCCGGCACATGCTCGCCCTCTACCGCGACCTGCCCTTCGTGCTGATCGGCGACAGCGGCCAGCACGACCCGGAGGTCTACGCGCAGATCGTCGAGGAGAATCCCGGGCGGGTGCTGGCGGTCTACATCCGCAACGTGTCCCGCGGCTCCGCGCGAGTGGAGGAGATCGTCCGGCTCGCCGGCGCCGTCGCCCGGGCCGGATCGAGCCTCGTGCTCGCCGCCGACAGCGTCGCCATGGCCGAGCACGCGGCCGCCATCGGGCTGATCGCGCCCGGGGCGGTGACCGGCGTCGCTGACGAGCACGCGGCGGCGGCCGAGACCGGGCCGCGCCGGGAGACCGCCCGGATCACGCCGGAACCGTCGGGCGTCGCCGACGCGGCCGAGGACCCGATCGGGCCGGAGGCGATCGCCGAGGCCCTCGCCGGGGACGGCGCCGTGCCGGCGACCCTGGTGGTCGAGCCGGAGACGCCGGCCGCGCTCCCGCGGCTCGGTGCGTGAACGCGCGGCCGCGATCGTCACCCGGGCCGCTGTCGCCGGCCGCCCGCTCCGATAGGTATCGGCCGAGCGCGGCCGGCACCCGGCGAGACGGGTCGCGGAACGGGCTGCCGCGGGAGGAACCGAGATGCGCCTGAGCCTGTCCGCGCTGCTGATGATCGCCTGCGGCACCCAGGCCGCCCTCGGGCAGGCCGCGCCCGCGGAGCGGGCCGTGCCGCGCTTCGCGCAGCTGGAGGCCGAGATGGGCGCGGCCAACGCCGCCCCGGGGCCGCGGACGGTGCCGGCCAAGGTCGTGCCGGTCCCCGACACGACGAGCCCGCAATTCCGCGCCGCGGTGGCGGCGCCCTACCGGGTGCCGGCCTGGAACGCGAACCCGCCGGACGCCGCGGCCTGGAAGGCGCTGGTCGACAAGCTCGCTGCCGCCGGAGCCGCCACCCTGCCGGCGCTCCGCGAGAAGCTCGGCGTCACCAGCGAGGCCGCGGTGATCGGCGGCGTGAAGGCCTTCGTGATCCAGCCCCGGCAGATCCCCGAGGCCAACCGTGACCGGCTGCTCCTGCACATCCACGGGGGCGGCTACGTCTACAATCCCGGCGAGGCCGGAACGCTGGAGGCGATCCTGATGGCCGGCCTCGGCGGCTACAAGGTCATCTCGGTGGATTACCGCATGCCGCCGGACGCGCCCTACCCGGCCGCCATGGACGACGCGACCGCCGTGTGGCGGGCCATGCTGTCCATGCAGAAGCCGCGAAACATGGCGGTGTTCGGCACCTCAACGGGCGGCGGCATGACCCTGGCCCTGATGCTCCGCGCCAAGGCAGAGGGGCTCGCGCTACCCGCGGCGATCGGCCTCGGGACGCCCTGGTCGGACATGACCGAGACCGGCGACAGCTACCGGACCAACGAGTGGCTCGACAACGTCCTCGTCAGCTATTCCGGCTACCTGACGCCGGCCGCCAAGCTCTACGCCGCCGGCCGCGACCTGAAGGACCCGCAGCTCTCGCCGATCTACGGCGACTTCGCCGGCCTCCCGCCCGCGATCCTGGTCACCGGCACCCGCGACCTCTTCCTGTCGAACACGGTGCGCACCCACCGGAAGTTGCGCGCCGCCGGGATCGAGGCGTCGCTGCAGGTGTTTGAGGGCATGTCCCACGCCCAGTACCTGTTCACGCCGGACGCGCCCGAGACTCGGGAGGTCTTCGGAGAAATGGCGCACTTCTTCGACGATCACCTGGGTCGCTGAGGCGCGGCAGCGCGGGCTCGCGCGGAGCCCGTGCTCACGAAATGGTGCAATGCAGCATCTCGGTGGAGAGGGTTCACATCCGGCCCGCGATGCCTAGGTTCGGCCCCTCGCAGCCGGTCCACGCTCCTCGAGCCTCCTGGAGGCCATCCGTGCAAACCTACACCCTCGCCATCGCCGACGGCGTCCTGTTCGCCTGCCTGCCCGACGAGGCCGACATCTCGGCCGCGATCACCGACGCGACCGCGACCAATTACGGGTTCGGCCTCAGCCTCGACATCGTCCGCGGGGCGACCCTGACCGACGCGGCCCGTCCCGAGGACGAGGTCGTGTGGCAGGAAGGGCCGGACAGCGAGCTGCTCGACGCGCAGGGGCGGCGCTACCGCTACGCCGTCCGCCGACCCTGCTGACGAGAGCCCGGCGCGGACCTGACACCGGGACGCCCGCCGGTGCTACGCTCCGCCGATGGAGCGGCGGGCGACAGGGGCGGGACGGTGGGGCGGGCTCGCCCGATTCCTCGTCCTCTACGCGGCGCTCTACGGCGCCTACGGGGTGCTGTCGCCGGTCCTTCCGGGCTTCCTCGCCGCGCGCGGCCTGACGCCCGGCGAGATCGGCCTCCTCCTCGCCGCGGCGGGCGCCCTGCGTCTCGCGGTCGGGCCCCTGGCCGGCGCCTTCGCCGACCGCCGCCGGGCCGGCCGGTCCGTCCTGGCGGCGAGCCTCGCGCTGGCCGGGCTCAGCGCCCTGGCGCACCTGCCCGGCGCCGGGCTGGCGCAGCTGATCGGGCCGGCGCTCCTCTACGCGGCGGGCACCGCGGCCCCGGC
>NZ_JBKFBI010000241.1:0-4656 GCF_053346095.1 Methylobacterium sp. A52T
GCGCCCCCCGGGTCGCCGGCCGCCACGGCGTCGCGCAGCCGCGCCACCCAGGCGTCGAGCCGGTCCCGGTCGGCGAAGACCGGCCGCGCCGCCATCACCCCGTCGATGCCCGGCAGGGCGATCCGGGGCTCCTCGCGGGCGAACAGGATCTCGTTGAGCCGCTCGCCGGGCCGGGCGCCGGTATAGGCGATCTCGATCTCGGTGCCGGGCTCGAAGCCGGCCAGCCGGATCATCCGCTCGGCGAGGTCGGCGATCCGCACCGGCTGCCCCATCTTGAGCACGTAGACCGCGGCGCGCTCCGCGCCCGCCCGGGCCTCGCCGTCGGCGTGCGAGGCGGCCGTCAGCACGAGGTCGCAGGCCTCGCGCACGGTCATGAAGTAGCGGACCATGTCCGGGTGGGTGACGGTGACCGGGCCGCCCCGGGCGATCTGCGCCTTGAAGACCGGCACCACAGAGCCCACGGAGCCCAGCACGTTGCCGAAGCGCACCGCGATCAGCCGGGTCGGGTGGTCCGGCCGCGCCGATTGCGCGGCGTCGAGGGCCTGGGCGACCATCTCGGCGAAGCGCTTGGTGACGCCGAGCTGCGAGACCGGCTCGATCGCCTTGTCGGTGGAGATCATCACGAGCGCCCGCGCGCCCGCCGCCACCGCCGCCTCGGCGACGTTGATCGAGCCGAACACGTTGGTCTTGATGCCTTCCTGCCAGTCCCGCTCCAGGTAGGGCACCTGCTTCAGCGCGGCGGCGTGGAGCACGTAGTCGGGCCGGAACGCCGCGATCACCGCGTGCGTCCGCTCCCGGTCGCGGATATCGGCCAGCACCCCCGTCACGGCGGTCTCGGCGGCCAGGATCGCGGGGTGGCTGAGGATGCCGTGGAGCGCCGGCTCGGAGGATTCGAGCACCAGCACCGCGGCGGCCCCGAAGGCCACGGCCCGCAGGCAGATCTCCGAGCCGATCGACCCGCCGCCGCCGGTCACCACGACCCGGCGGCCGGCGAGGAACGCCTCCAGGCGCGGCCGGTCGATGGCGACGGTCGGCCGCAGCAGCAGGTCCTCGATCTCCAGCGGCGCCAGTTCCGGACCCTGCACGCCCTCGCCGAGGCCGACGACCCGGGCGAGGGGCAGGCCGAGGCGCCGGGCGCGGGCGATCAGGTCGTCCGGCGCCGCCTCCGGCACGAGGGCGCTCGGGGCGGCCACGAGCCGCCGCACCGGCTCGCCGCGGGCGGCGAGGTCGGCGACCACGCGCTCCAGATCCGGGAAGCCGCCGAGCACCGGCACGCCGCGCATGAACTGGCCGCGCTCGTCCGCCCGGGGCGACAGGATTCCCCGCGGCGCGAGCTTGCGCACCGAGCCCGCCTCGATCGCCCGGATCAGCACGTCCATGTCGGCGCCGCGCCCGAGGAGCAGGGTCGGGACGGTGGCGGCCCGCGCGCTCGACTGCCGGGAGCGGGTGTCCTTGAGGTAGCGGAACGCCAGACGCGTGCCGCCCAGGAAGAAGATCTGCAGCACCCAGTAGAGCAGGATCGCGATCTTGCCGAAGAAGTAGAAGCCGTAGAGGTCGGACGAGACCAGCACCCAGTCGATCACCAGGAGCGCCAGGGCCAGGACGCTGGCCGCCCGGACGATGCCGGCGAGGTCCTGCAGCGAGGCGAAGCGCCACTTGGTCCGGTAGAGCCGGAAGCGGCCGTAGACGAGGCCGGCGAGGACGAGGAACGGCGGCAGCAGCAGGGGCAGGGCGTGCAGACGCTCGGCCAGCATGCCGCCCTGGAAGCGGAACAGGAAGGTGAGCACCACGGCGGCAGCGGTCGCCGCGAGGTCGTGGGTCACCATCACCGCGGTCTTGTAGAGGCGCTGCTGCATCGGGAGCCGGATGGGATGCCGGGGGTATCCGCCGCGGCACCGGCCCTGTCAACGCGGCCCGTCCGGGGCCGGAGGCGGCGCCAGCCTCAGCCCAGCGCCCGGGCCGCCGCACCGGCCGCGTCGTCCACCCGGTCGATGTCGGGGGCGTCGATGTGCCGGTAGCGGGCCTGGATCAGCCCGAAGGCCCCGAAGGCGGCGTGGCCGGCCGCCACGAGTCCCAGGAGGATCCAGCCGTAGGGTTGTGCGCGCAGCAGCGCGAAGGCCTCGGCCAGACCCTTGGCATCCGAGGAGCGCTGGTGCCACGCCGCGGCCACGAGGAAGCCGCCGATGATCAGGAAGGCGAGGCCCCGCGCCGCGTAGCCGAAGCGGCCGATCGGGCCGGCCCAGCGGTCCCGGGCCCGGGCGTCGAGGGCGAGCCGGTCGGTGACGTCCCCGCGCCACGCCTTGCCGAGGAAGCCGAAGCCGCCCGCCACGATCGCGAGGCCGACGAGGGCCACGAGCCAGCGGCCGAAGGGCTTGCTCAGGAGCCACGCGGTGCCGTCATGCACGCCGTCGCCGCCGCTCATGCCCAGGCCGAGGCTGAGCGAGGCCGCGCTGGCGGCGAGACCGAGATAGAGCCCGGCGCTGATCAGGTGGGCGCCGCGCACCGCGAGGCCCTTGGCGGAGGTGCCCCGCCGGTCGGCATCGGTGATGCCCTCGACGAGGCGCCAGAGGGCGAAGCCGGCGAGGCCGAGGGCGATCAGGCCGACGACGGCCGCACCGAACGGCCCGGCCATGACGGCGCGGAGCGCGTCCTTGCTGTCGCCGGCCCGGCCGCCATGCCCCAGGGCCGCCAGCAGGGCCAGGGCGCCGACCACGATGTAGACCACGCCGCGGGCGCCGTAGCCGAAGCGGGCGATGCGCTCGATCGCGTTGCGGCCGCCGGGAAGGGTCCTCATCGGCGGGACCCGGCTTCGGGGAATCGGGCGTCGGGCACGGGCGGCATCCTGTGGGGCGGGAGCGTTCAACGCCCGGCGGCGCGCACCCGATCCGTTGCCGGCATAACCTCCGGGCCGCCCTACATGGGCGTCCGGTCGGCCCGGCCGGTGAGCGCCACGTAGAAGCCGAGGCCGTCCTGGGCCGGCAGGGTCTGCAGGCGCTCGATCAGGCCGCGGCGCTTCGCGTCGAGGAGCAGGCGCCCGGCCGGCTGGAACAGGGTCTCGCCGCCGCCCTCCGGGGGCGGATCGAGCCGGATCGCCACGGTCTTGCCCTTGGCGAAGCGGCTGCGCTCCAGCATGTCCTTGAGCGAGGCCTCGGCGGTCGCCCGGTTGGTGCCGCGCAGGTCGAGCACCGACTCGGCGTCGGTCACGCCGAGGGAGCCGCGCAGCTTGGCCGCGTAGAAATCTTCGAAATGGGGCAAGTCGGTGCCTTGATGCTTCGCCGTTCGATCAGGTGGGGTGCGGCCGCTCAGAAGGCGAGACCGCGGTAGAGGTCGCGCACCGGCACGGCGCCGTCGAGCTCCGGCAGCGACACGGTGCCGTCGAGCCCGAGGGCCGCGACGCTCCAGTCGTCGCCCGCGCGCCGCCAGACCTCGACCCGCGCCTCGTCGGAATAGACGATCAGGAGCACCGCGAGGCTCGGCACGGTCCGGTAGAAGTCGATCTTCCGGCCGCGGTCGAGACTCATGGTCGAGGGCGAGAGCACCTCGGCGACGAGGAGCGGGTCGGCGGCGTAGCCCTCCGGCAGCGGCGGCCCGCACCGCACCACCACGTCGGGGATCGGGGCGAAATCGTCCATCGCGGCGCTGAGGATCGCCAGACCCGGCATGGCGCGGCAGCCCTTGCCATCCGCGAAGTCGCCGATTCGGCGGATCAGGTTCGCGACGATTGCCTGATGCCGCTCCCGCGGCGGCGCCATGAGCACCGGCTCGCCGTCGAGCAGCTCCCAGCGCTCGTGCGCGGGCCGGCCCTCCACCCAGAGCCTGAACTCGGACACATCCATCCGCGCGTCGCGCTTCGCGGCCAGAGCCATCGCCGATCCCCACCTCGGCCGGATCGTAGCACCGGGCCGGCCGCCCGCAACAGGTCCGCCAGGAAGGCCATCCCCGCGCGGGCGTCACGGCCGATGCCAGGCCGGCCTCCCTCGGGGACTCGGAGGCCGGCACAGGGCGACCGGCGCAGGGACGGACTCAGTCGGCGCCGAGCCCGGCCGCCGCGACGGTGGCGCCGGCCTCCAGGAAGCGCTGCGGATCGACCGGCTCGCCGTCGATGCGGGTCTCGTAGTGGAGATGTGCCCCGGTGGAGCGCCCCGTGGAGCCGACGGCGCCGACCGCGTCGCCCGCGACCACGCGCTGCCCGGGGCGGACCGCGATGCGGGCGAGGTGGCCGAACCGCGTGGTGACGCCGTGGCCGTGGTCGATCTCGACCATGTTGCCGTAGCCGCCGGCGGCCTCGGCGGCGATCACCCGGCCCGGCGCGGTGGCGCGGGCGGGCTCGCCGTACTCCGCCTTCAGGTCCAGCCCGGTATGGAGAGCGAGGCCGCGGGTGAAGGGGTCGAGGCGCGTGCCGAACGGGCTCGACACGGTCGCGCCCCCCCGGATCGGGCGTGCCAGGGGCAGGGTGGCGGCGAGCCGGCGCAGGCGCTCGCCGTCGTCGAGCGTGCGGCGGGCCAGGGCGAGGCCCTCCGCGAAGCCGCTGCCGTCCAGGGCGCGGCCGTCGAGGGGCACGAACGGTCCGCCCAGCCCGGCGGCCGGCGCGGCCGCGCCGGTGCGGTCGGGATCGAGGCGGTCGGGGTCGAGACCGGTGCGGCCGATCAGGCCGCG
>NZ_JBKFBI010000242.1:0-4632 GCF_053346095.1 Methylobacterium sp. A52T
CGGGGCCGCAGCGGCCTGCGCGCCCCAGGGATCGCGGGTGCCGGCATCCTCGCCGCGGTTGCGGGCCGCGCGCTCGGCGGCGTCGCGGGCGCTGGTGCGCGGGCCCGTGCGGGCGCGGCCGTCGGCCTGGGCCTTGCCGCCCCTGAACTTGCTGGCGCTGGACTTGCCGGCGCTGGACTTGCCGGCCTGAGGCTTGCGCCCCGTCGGCCCGCCGCTTCTGGGAGGTCGTGTCGTCATGCTTCCGCCGGCACCCGTCTCCGCGTCGGACGGAGTGTCCGGGCGCATGGGCCGCGGCGTCGCGGACGTCCGGACCGATGGGATTGCCCGGCTGTAGCATCGCCCGCGCCGAGCGGCAAAGGCGGTGGGCCGGCCCGGTCCGTCAGGTCTCCGCGCGCCACGCGTCGCAGAGGCGGGCCTTCAGGCCGGCGGGGAAGAGGTCGGGACCGCCCGGCACATCGAGCCCGTCCAGATCGCACCACCGCGCCACGCAGGCCATGCCGGAATCCTCGTGGAAGACGAAGCGCTCCTGCCCGTCGAACCGTCCCGGCGGCAGGGCGACGGGGAACAGGAACAGCACCTCGTGCCCGACCCGCCCCTCGTGCGTGAAGATGTTCTCCATGACGCGGGGGCAGCCGAGCACCGAGACGGTGACGCCGAGCTCCTCTTGGAACTCCCGGATCAGGGCTTCCTCGACCCGCTCGCCGAACGCGACGCTGCCGCCGAGGGGCCGGACGCCTTTCAGCCGCCCGTCATCCGCGCGGACCTCCGCCACGAGCAGGCTGTTGCCGCGCCGGGGCAGACCCAGCGCCTTCACGCGAATCTCCGCAGGGGGCCGCCAGACCGTCATCCCGCACGGGCTAGCCCGTCGTCGGCGAGGCCGCAACGGCCCGGTGCCCCGCGCGCCGATCCACGGCAACAACCGGACACACGGTTGACGCCCGGGCCCGCTACGGCCAAGCTGTGCTCGACGGTTCCCCTCGGGGATCAAAAGGGAACGCGGTGAGGGGTTCGCCCCGAAGCCGCGGCTGCCCCCGCAACTGTAAGCGGCGAGCCCTTCACCACCACGTCACTGGGTCACCCCGGGAAGACGGTGCGAGGGCGGCGACCCGCGAGCCAGGAGACCTGCCGTCAGCCGTGGTCACACGCGAAACGCGCCGGGCGGGGTGTCCTGGCGGGTGTCGAGGCGCCGTCAGTCCCGAGGGGAGGCGGCTGCCGAGGCCTCGTTCGCGGTGACGTGCCACAGCAAGCGCGCCCGCGACGCCGTTCCCCATGCCCGTCTCCGCCGTCCCGAGCCCCTCGAGCCCTGTCGCAGGACGCCGTCGCGCGCCCGCGCGGGCGGAGGCTCTTGGACAGCGGGTGCATTGTAATGTTATTACAATGCTTGTAGGACGCGGGGGCCGGCGCGCGCCGTGCACGGACCGTTTTCCCCATGTCTCCATCGACCCATCGCTCCTGCCTCGGCGGGCGGGCCCCGCTCTGCGGCGTTCTCCTCGCGCTCCTCGCCAGTCCGACCGCCGCCCAGGAGGCGGTCACGCTGGATGAGCTGTCCGTCGCCGGCGCGGGCGGCGACCCGGGCCGCCTGCCGCCGAATGGCCTCAACCTGCGCACCCCCGACCGGACCGCGAGCCGCCTCGGCCTGACGCCGCTGGAGACGCCGGCCAGCCTCGACATCGTGTCGGGCGAGACCGCGCGGCTGCGCGGCCAGGACACGATCGCCGAGGCCGTGACTCAGGACGCGACCGGCATCACCACCATCGCGGCGCCCGGCAACGGCAACGGCGCGTTCACTTCACGCGGCTTCGCCGGCCCGAACTCGATCCAGCAGCTCTACGACGGCACGCGCTTCTACGTCGGCGCCAACACCGTGACCTTCCCGTTCGACACGTGGAACGTCGAGCGGATCGAGGTGCTGCGCGGGCCGTCCTCGGTGCTCTACGGCGACGGCGCCATCGGCGGCGTCATCAACGTGGTGCCCAAGAAGCCGGTCTTCGTGCCGATCAACGCCGCCCGCGCGGTGATCGGCACCGACGGGGTCGCGCGGCTCGCCCTCGATTCCGGCGGCCCGCTGGGCCAGGCGGAGTACGGCGACACCTTCGCGTACCGCCTCAACGTCAGCGGCAACCGCGCCGACGGCTGGATGCGGCCGGAGGGCGATTTCCGCAACCTCGCCGTCTCCTCCGCCCTGCTGTTCCGGCCGAGCGCCGACCTCGCCTTCACCCTGAGCCACGATCTCGGCTACCAGGAGCCCGCGCGCTACTGGGGCACCCCGCTGGTCGAGGGACGGATCCCGGATCTCATCCGGTTCAACAACTACAACGTCCGCGACGCGAAGATCACCTGGGCCGACAACTGGACCCAGCTCAAGACCGAGTGGTCCCCCTCGGCCGACATCACGATCCGCAACACCGCCTACCGACTGACCAGCCGGCGCCACTGGCTCGACGTCGAGCAGTACAGCTACAACCGCGGCACCGGGCTCGTGGACCGGGGTGACTATCTGGAGATCTACCACAGCCAGGAGCAGGTCGGAGACCGCCTCGACGCGACGTTCCGGGGCAGCCTGTTCGGGCTGCCGAACCAGTTCGTGGCCGGCTTCGACGTGAACCACATCGATTTCCGCCACACCAACAACTTCTACTTCGACCAGACCACGAGCGTGCCGCTCGTCGGCTACGATCCGGGCCTGTTCCCGCAGAACGGCCGGGCGCGCCCGGCCTACGCGACGCAGACGAGCCAGGCCTCGGTCTTCGCCGAGGACCGGCTGATCCTGTCGGACAAGCTCTCGTTCCTCACCGGCGTGCGCCTCGACGTTCCGACGCTGAACCGCGAGGACCTGCAGACGGGATCGCGGTTCGAGAAGACCTACCGGGCGCTCGGCTACCGGTTCGGCCTCGTCTACAACCCGACGCCGGACAGCGCGCTCTACGCCCAGTACAGCTTCGCCACCGACCCGGTGAACAGCCTGATCACGCTGTCGCAGTCGCTGGCCGGCTTCAAGCTCGCGACCGGCGATCAGGTCGAGATCGGCGCCAAGGGGCTGGCCTTCGACGGCGCCCTCGAATGGACCGTCGCGGGCTACCGGATCGTCAAGGACAACCTGATCTCGGCGATTCCCGGCCAGCCGACGCTGTCCACGCAGGTCGGGAGCCAGTCCTCGCAGGGCTTCGAACTGGCGCTCGGCTGGCGCTTCGCGCCGGGCTGGCGGCTCGACGGCAACCTCGCGCTCCTCCACGCGCAGTACGACCGGTTCGACCAGACGGTGAACGGCGCCACCGTCTCGTATGCCGGCAACCAGCCGATCGACGTGCCCGAGCGCGTGGCCAACCTCTGGCTGACCTGGGACGTCACCCGCGACTGGACCGCGCGGGTCGGGCTGCAGAACGTCGGGCAGGTCTACAGCGACTTCGGCAACACGGCGCGTCGCCCCGCCTACAACCTCGTCAACGCGGTCCTGGACCATCAGGTGACGGCGGATTCGCGCCTGTCCGTGCGGGTCTACAACCTGTTCGACAAGGTGTACGCGATCTCCGGCAACGCCGTGAACGGGGTCGGGACCAACTGGCTGCTCGGGCGCCCGCGCTCGGTCGAGGTCGCCTACACGGTGACGTGGTGAGCCGGCCGCGCCGGCTCGGCAAGGCGGGACGGCGCTGGCTGCTCCTGTTCCACCGCTGGGCCGGGATCGCCGCGGGGCTGTTCTTCGCGCTGTGGATCGGCTCCGGGTTGGTGATGCTCTACGTGCCGTTCCCGGCGCTCACCGAGGCCGAGCGGCTGTCGCGGCTCGCCCCGCTCGCCTGGGAGCACGTCGCGGTCGTGCCGGACGCGGCGCTGCGGGCCGCCGGGCTCGGCGGCGTGCCGGCCGCCTTCGGCCTGGAGATGAGGGGCGGGGAGCCCGTCTACCAGGTCGCCGACCGCGGCGGCACGCGGACCACGGTCTCGGCGCGGACCGGCGCGCGGCTGGGGCCGGTGACGCCGGAAGACGCGCTGCGTCTCGCGGCCGGCGGGATGCCGGACGCGCGCGTCACCCCGGTCGAGCGCGACCAGTGGACCGTCACGGCCCGGTACGACCCGCTCCGCCCCTTCCTGAAGGTCGCCCTCGGCGACCCGGCGGGGACCGAGCTCTACGTCTCGCGGGTCACCGGCGCGATCGCCCTCGACACGACCCGTTCGGAGCGGGCCTGGAACTGGGTCGGCGCCGTGACGCACTGGGTCTACCTCACGCCGCTGCGCGCCCGGGCGGAGCTGTGGCGGACGGTCCTGCTGTGGCTGTCGGGCCTCGCCGCCCTGGGGGCGCTGAGCGGGCTGGCGATCGGGATCTGGCGCCTGCGCCTCCGGCGGCGCTACGCAGGCGGGGCCGTCACGCCCTATCGCGGGCTCGCCCGCTGGCACCACCTGCTCGGCCTCGCCGGCGGGATCGGGCTCAGCACCTTCATCCTGAGCGGCTGGATCTCGATGAACCCGAACCGCTGGTTCGCGTCGACCGCGGCGCCCGACGCCTTCCGCGCTGCCTATGCCGGACAGCCGCAGGGCCTCGGCCTCACCGCCGAGGCCCTGCCCGGCTTCGCGGGGCCCGGGACGCGAGCGCTGCGCTTCGTTGCCATCGGCGGCTCGTGGTGGGTCATCGCCGACGGCCCC
>NZ_JBKFBI010000243.1:0-4491 GCF_053346095.1 Methylobacterium sp. A52T
CTTTGCCGGGTACGCGCTGGCGACCGGCCTGCCGGTGGAGGTCGTGCCGGAGGTGGGCTTCAGCTACGACCGGCTGACGCGGGGCCGGGTGTCCGAGCGGGGCGGTCTGGTCGGGCAAGGTCTGGTCGGGCAGGGGTTCGGCGGGCAGGGGTTCGCGGTGGCCGATCTCGACGCGGCGCGCAGCCTCGTCGGCGGGCGGGTGACGAGCTGGGCGTTGGCGGACATTCCGGACCTGCGGCTGGAGGGTCGGGCGTACTGGGCGCACGAGCTGGCCGACACGGCGGCGGTGGTTCGCTCGAGCCTGTTCGGGGCGGGGTTCGCGGGCCGGACGAGCGCGCTGGGGCGGGACGGCGCGGTTCTGGGGGTGAGCCTGACGGGGGCGGTCGCCGAGGGCGTGCGGCTGTCGGTGGGCTATGCCGGCGACGTCCGAACGGGCGCCACCGCCCAGGTCTTCTCCGCCGGCCTCCAGGCCGCGTGGTGAGGGCCTCTTGAGCCACGCTCCTCGTCGCGGCCGGGTCGCTCCCGGCACCCGTGCCCATCCCGTCTGCGCCCTCGTCCGCCGAACCCCGGCCAGAGGGTCGTGTGCCTGACTCCGCGTCAGAGGCGTCGTTGAGGAGCCAACTCGAGAGCGGACGCGCCGCGAACTGGCGTGGCCGTCTGATCCGCCGCGGCCGAGTAGGTTTCAGCCGTCCCCTTCTGCCTACGCTTCGCGGCGTAGAGGGCCGCGTCGGCGTGGCGCAGCAGCACGTCGCGGTCCTGTCCGGCCTCCCGTGACCGCGCGAGGCCGATCGTTCCCGTCACCCGCGCGATCTGACCCTGCCCCTTCATGACCATCTCGAGGTCGTGCAGGAGGCGCCGCACCATCGCCTGCACGCCCGCGCCGTCGCGGGCGGCAGGCACCAGGATCGCGAACTCGTCGCCCCCCAACCGTGCCGGGAAGCAACCGGCGTAGCAGGGCGCACGCAACCGCTCGGCCACGCGACGCAGAACCTCGTCGCCGGCCGCATGCCCGAGGCGATCGTTCACGCCCTTGAAGCCGTCGAGGTCGATCAGGAGGACAGCCACATCGTCGTCGGAAGCGCGCGCCTCGCGCAGCCGCGCGTCGAGCGCGCGGTGGAACTCGGCTCGGTTGGCGAGTTGCGTCAGGTCATCGGTGCGCGCCTGATGGCGGAGACGCTGCTCCAAGCTGTGCCGTTCGGTGATGTCCTGGATCAGGCCGATGAGGGCGACGGGCTTACCCTTGACCAACTCGATCTCGCAGGAGCACCGCACGCGCCGGGCATTGCCCTTGGCTGTCACGAAATCGGCGTCCATCTCGAACGGCTCGCCCGTGTCCAGCACGCGCCTGACGGCCGCGCGGAAGAGGGCGCGATCGGGCTCGGGAAAGAAGTTCATGATCGCGCCGATCGGCACACCGCCGCTGACGGGCATTTCGTGAATGACGAAGACGCCGTCCGACCAGGAGGTCGACTGCGTCTCGATATCGTAGCGGTACGAGCCCATCTCGGCCATGCGCTCCGCCTGCTTGAACTGGCGGCGCTCACGCTCCAGGCCCTCGACGGCCATCCGGCGCTCTTCGGCAGCCTCGGCTGCGCGCAGGGCCACGGCGCGCGCCTCGATCAGCGCCTCCGCGACGCAGGCCAACTCTTCGAGCACCTCCAGGTCTGTCGTCGTCGGCTCGCGGGGCTGTTCATCGAGGACGCAGAGCGTGCCGATCGTGATCTTGTCGCCGTCGGCCTGCCGGACGCGGACCGGCACGCCCGCGTAGTAGCGGATGTACGGGGCGTTCGTGACGAAGGGGCTGGCCACGAAGCGCCGGTCGAGGCTGGCATCCGCCACGATCAGCGGAGCCTCCGTCTCGAACACGACGGGGCAGAACGCCTGGGCACGCGGCGTCTCGGCCGCCAAGGGACCGCAACGCGCCTTGAACCACTGGCGCTCCGGGTCGATCAGGGTGATCGAGGACATGCCGGTGCCGAGCATGCGCTGCGCGAGCCTGGCGAGTGCGTCGAACTCACGCTCCGGCGGCGTGTCGAGGAGGGCGATCTCGGCCAGCGCCTGCTGGCGGAGTGCCTCACGTTGGGTATTCGATATGGTCCCCTGCAGCACTGTTCGACCTCGCCGGAGCCAAGAGGGTGTCCCGGGAATACGACGAGAAGGTTTAATCGAGGGTGCGATAGCCTGACCTTTCATCGAGGCCCGGCTTCGCCCTGGGACCGACGCTGTCCGGCACGCGCGCAGGGGCCGCTCTCACCGCTCCTCTCCCGCGAGCCGGCCGGAGGCTGTCCAGCCTGGCGGCGCTTCGGCAGCGACCCGGGGCCGCCGTTCCGACGAACATGGCCCCTCCCGGGGGAAAACAGCCGCGTGTCCGGCGCTGCGGACTTCGGCCGGCGACGGGAGCTTCCGGGCCTGGATCGCCGACCCGTGCGAGAAGCCGCGAGAAGCCGCGAGAAGCCGCGAGACGGCGCGAGCGCGTCAGGTGGCTGCCCGCAGGGTGATCCGCGTCAGCTCCGACGGACGCCCGAGCCGGAGGGCGAAGCCGGGCCAGAGCCCGGTGCCGTTGCTGACGTAGAGCCGCATGGCCCCGACCCGGTACGCCCCCGAGACGAACCCGGAATTGCCGCGCGCCACCAGCCGGTCCAGGCCGCGGATCATGCCGCCGTGGGTGTGGCCGGAGAGCTGGAGCGCCACGCCGCGCACCGCGGCCCGCGCGGCGTTGGCCGGCTGGTGATCCAGCAGAACGATCGGCGCGCCCGGCGGTGCGCCCGCCAGGGCCGCGTCGAGGTCGGGCCCCGGATGCCCCGTGGCGGGCGCGGAGCGGTCGGTGACGCCGGCCAGCACCAGCGCGGCGCTCCCGCGCCTCAGGATCGTGTGGGTGTTGGCGAGGACGCGGATCCCCAACGCCGCGAGATGGCGCATCCAGGCGTCGTGGTCGAAGAAGTACTCGTGGTTGCCGGGCACGGCCCAGACACCGTCGCGCGCGCGCAGGGCCCGCAGCGGCGCGACGTCGTCTCGCCGGGCCTCCAGCGAACCGTCGATGAAGTCGCCGGTCACGACGATGAGGTCGGCCTGGAGGGCGTCGGCCCGCGCGACGACGGCCCGCGCCCAGGCGGCCGGGAACAGGCGGCTGATATGCAGGTCGGTCAGGTGCAGGATCGTGTAGCCGTCGAGGCCGGGGGGCAGGTCCGCGATCGCGACCGGGACGTCCTTCAGCGGCGGCACGCGCACGGCCTGCCACACGGCGACGGCCGAGAGGCCCGCGGCCGTCGGGGCCACCGCGATGCGCCAGGCGGTCGGGATCGCCCAGCCGCCCCCGGGCAGCGCCAGCGCGATCAGCGCGACGGCATCGAGGGCGAGCTGCATCACCGCCGCCAGCGCGATCGCACCGAACGCCCAGTTGAACAGGATGACGACGGGGCGCGGAAATTCCGGCGCGAAGACCGAACCGGAGGAGAGGCGGCTCCACAGGTGGTACTGGGAGGCGACCAGGAGGAGCGCGGCGAGGCCGAGTCTGAGCGCGAGCGGCACCGGCAGGGGCCACACCACCCGCGCGATGACGTAGGCCGCGGGCAGGCTGGGGATGAGGCGGATCATGGGCGGCTACATGGACCGGGCGACGGCCGAAAGGCAAAGCTTGCGCCGGGCCGCCCGCACGCGGCGGCTCATCGGCTCGCCTCGCGGGGGTCGAGAGGCACCCTCTGCCGGTCCGTCGCCCGCCCCGCCTACCCCCGCCGCGCCCGGAGAGTGTCGGCGTCAGCGCGCGCCCGGATCGAACCAGGCGCGCAGCGGATCGAGGGTGGTCTCGTGCGCCAGCGGGGGCGACGCGCCGTCCGGGGCCGCCATGCCCACGCGGTCGTGCCAGTACGTCGCCAGCCCCACCTGCGCCGTCCCCACGAGGTCGAAGGCCGAGCCCGCGACGAACAGGCAGCGCGCCGGCTCGACCCCGAGGGCCTGCAGTCCCAGCCGGTAGGGACGCGGATCCGGCTTGTAGAAGCCGGCGCGCTCCGCCGTGACGACCGCGTCGAGCTCGACCCCCACGCAATGGGCGGCGATGCGACCCAGACGTTCGGAGCAGTTGGTCACGACGCCGAGCCGCACGGAGCGCGCCGCGAGCGCCCGCAGGGTCTCCGTCACACCGGGCCAGGGCCGGAGCTCGCCGTAGCGGTCCTCGAGGTCCGCCGCGAGGCGGCGCGGCAGGCCCACCGCCTCGGCGGCCTCGGCCACGAGATCCTCGTAGGGCCGGTACGCCCCCGTCCGGTAGGTGATCCGCAGGTACTCGGCCCGCCACCGGCGGCCGGCCTCCGCGCTGCCGGCGACCGAGTCCCACAGGGACCAGCTGTCGAGCAGGGCCGTCAGGAGGTCGAACAGGACGGCGTCGAACCGATGGGCTGTCATGATGGGCTTCTCCTTCCGTATCGGGCGCCGCATCGGGCGGCGTCGGCGCCGGGGGGCCTCGGGCCGCGCCGACGGGGCCCGGAGCGCGCGTCGGTC
>NZ_JBKFBI010000244.1:0-4475 GCF_053346095.1 Methylobacterium sp. A52T
GGCGGGCGCCGCCGCCGCGACGGCGCGGCCGCCGCTCTCCGCGACCCGGCGCTGGGGCTGCGCCTGCGGCTGGGCGACGTCGACCGCGCGGCCGGAGCGGGAGACCAGGGACGACAGCTCGTTGAGAGCCTTGATCTGGTCCGCCACCACCCGGCGCATCTCGCCGGTGGCGTCCTGCGTCTCGCGCGGCAGCTCGAGGACGCCCTTGGCGAGTTCGGCGCGGGTCGCGTCGAGCTCGCCGCGGATCGAGCCCGCCATCTCGCGCAGCGCCGAGAAGGAGTCGCCGAAGCTGGCCTGGGCCTCCTGGAAGCCGCTGCGCATCTCGCGGGCCGCCTCCTCGATGACCTGCCGGACACCCTGGGCGGCCTTCTCGCCCTCGGCGCTGGCGCTGTCCTTCAGGTCGGCGAAGGCGCTCGTCACCGAGGCCCCGGCGCCCTGGGCCGACTGGGCCAAGGACTCGCCGACGCTGCGGGCGCGCTCCTCGGCGGCGCGCAGGGTCTGCTCGATGGTCTGGGCCAGGGCGGTGCCGTTCTGCTCCAGGGCGGCGGCCCGGGCCTCGAACGCGGCCAGCGCCTCGGTCAGCTTGGTCTCGCGGCCCGACAGGGCCGAGTCGAGGCGCTCCTCGATGGCCGCCAGGGAGGCCGCGGCCCGGTCGAGGGCCGCCACGTGCGCGGCGGTCTGCTCGCCGAGGGAGCGGCCGCGGCCGTCGAGGGTCTCGGCGAGGCGCGAGGCCTCGCTGAGCGCCCCGTCGGCGGCGCCGCGCAGGGCCTCGACCTGGGCCGAGACGCCGGCGCTGGCGCGGCCGGTCTCGGCGGCGATGCGCTCCAGCGCCCCCTGGACCTGCTCGATCCGGCCGGCGAGACCCTGCTCGATCGCGCCGAGATTGGTGTCGGCGCCGGCCACGAGGTCGGTCAGCGCCGTGTTGGCGGCCTCGATCCGCTGCAGCAGCGCGCCGAGCTCGCGGCCCATCCGGTCGTTGGTCTCGAACAGCTCCGAGAGGGTGCGGCCCGCGCCGTCCTCGACGGCGGCGCGCAGCAGCTCGGCCGAGGCCCGCGACTGCACGGCCAGCTCCTCGGTCCGCTCCCGCAGGCTCTCGGCGAGCGGCATTCCGGTCTCGGCGAGCGTCCGCTCGATCGCCTCGGCCCGGTCCGACAGGGCCCGCGACAGGTCCATCATCGGCCCGTCGATGGCGCCGCGCAGGCGCTCGACATGGCCCTCCAGGCTGTCGCCGACGGCGCGGCCGCTGCCCTCGACGCTGGCGAGCAGCGCGCCGCCGCGCTCCTCGATGGCGCGCACCAGGGTCTCGGCGCTCTCGGCGAGGCGGCGGGACAGGGCCTCGCCGCGGGCGTCGACCAGGGCGCCGAGCGCCGTGGCGCGGCGCTCGAACCCGGCCCCGAGGGCCTCGGTGCGGGCGTCGATCAGGCCGGCGAGCGCGGCCTCGCGGCGGCTGAGCGTCTCGGCCAGGGCCGCGTTGTGGGCCTCGACCTGCTCGGCATGGGCGCGGGCCCGCTCGTCGAGGGCGGCGACCAGGGACGCCGTGCGCTCGTCCATGAGGCCCGCGAAGGCCTCGTGGCGGTCATCGAAGGCGGTGGCCAGGGTGTCGGCGCGCTGCGCCACCAGGGTCGCGAACAGCCGCATGCGGCTGTCGATGCGCTGCGTGAAGGCGTCGGCGCGGGCGTCGACGCCGCGGGCCAGGGCCTCGCTCTGCGCCTCGACGGCCTGCGCCAGGGCCGCGATGCGGCCCTCGACCACGCCGTCCAGCTCCCGCAGCCGGGCGTCGAAGGTCTCGACGAGGGCGCCGGTCCGGCCCTCGACGGCGCCGTCCAGGGCGCGCAGGCGGGCGTCGAAGGTCTCGACCAGGGCGCCGGTCCGGCCCTCGACGGCACCGTCCAGGGCGCGCAGGCGGGCGTCGAACACCTCCACCAGGGCGCCTGTCCGGCCCTCGGCGGCCGCCACCAGGGCCTGGCCGCGGTCCTCCAGCAGGCCCTCGATCGCGGCGCGCGCCTGCTCGAAGGTCGCCCGCAGGGTCTCGACGCGCGCGTCGACCCGCTCGGACACGTCGCGGCCGGTGCCCTCGACCAGGGCGCCGAGGCGGTTCTGCACCCGGTCGAACAGGGTCTGCAGCTCGCCCGTCCGCTCCTTGAGGGTCTCGGCGAGGCGGTTCTCGCGCTCCTCGAGCAGGCCGGCAATCGCCGGGTTCACGCCCTCGATCGTGGTCTGGAGCGCCTGGGTGCGGTGCTCGATCGTGCCGGCGATCTGGCGGCCGCGGGTGTCCACGAGGCGGTCGATCTCGCCCTGCGCGCGCTCGAACAGGCCCTGGAGGTCGGACAGGCGGGTGTCCAGCAGGTCCGCCATCTGGGCGGGCGCCGCGTCGAGGGTCGTGCGCAGGCCCTCGGTCCGGGCCGCGATGGCGTCGGCGACCTCCTGGCCGCGCCCGTCCACGAGGTCGCGCAGGCCGGCCTGGGCCTCCTCGAACAGGGTGTGGAGGCGCTGCGTGCGGGCGTCGAGGGTGGCGGCGAGCTGGCGCTCGCGGGTCTCCACCAGCGCCGAGACGGCGGCGGGCGCCTCCTCCAGCACCGCGCGGAGGGACTGGATGCGGGCGTCGACCGCGGCGGCGAAGCGGCCGCCGCCGCCCTCGACCACGCCGTCGAGGGCCGACTGGGCCTCCTCGAACAGGGTGCGCAGGGCCTGGGCCCGGGCGGTGAGGGTGTCGGCGAGGCGGTTGCCGCGGCCGTCGACCAAGCTCTCGAGGTGGCCGAGCCGCTCGTCGAACAGGCTGCCGAGCTGGCGGGTGCGGTCGTCCAGGGCGCCGGTGGCGGAGCCGAACGCGCCCTCCAGGGCGGCGACCATCGCTTGCCCGCGGCCGTCCAGCGCCTCGTGGATCGGGACCATCCGGCCGTCCAGGGTGGCGGCCAGGGTGCCGGCATGGTCGTCCAGCAGGACGCGGATCTGGTTGGTCCGGTCGTCCAGCAGGGTGTGGACCGAGCGGACGCCCTCGTCGAGGAGGCCGCTGATGTCGGCCGTGCGGCTCGACAGGGTGTGGCCCAGGCGGCCCTCGCCGGCATCGAGCATCCGCTCGGCATCCGCGATGGTCTGCTGGAGCTTGGCGAGCACGCTCTCGCCGCGCTGGTCGATGAGTTCGGCCAGCGAGGTGCCGCCGCGGTCGAGCAGGCGGGCGAGCTCGGTGATCCGGCCGCCGATCGCCCCGAACACGGCGCGGCCCTTCTCGTCGAGCTCGCCCGACATGGCGGCGATGCGCTCGTCGATCAGGCGGCCGATGAGGTCGGCGCGCTCCGCGAAGGCCGCGTGCACCGCCTCGGTGCGGGCGGCCAGCGCCGCGTCGGCGTTCTCGGTGCGCTCGTCCACCAGGCGGATCATCGAATCCGCGCGGTTCGCCAGCGCGGCCTCGAGGCCGCAGGTGGCCTCCTCGATGGTGCCGGTGAGGGCGCGGACGCGCTCGGCCATGGCGCCGTCGAGGCCGCCGGTCCGGTCGGCGATCATCGCCACGAGGTCGCGGGTCCGGCCGGCCAGCTCCTCGTCCACCGCCCGGGTGCGCGCCTCGATCAGGCGGATCGCCTCGAAGGCCTGGACGCCGAAGCTCTCGTCCACGAGGCGGGCGCGGGCGTCCAGGGTCTCGGCGATCGCCTGCAGGCGGCCGATGACGCCGGTGTCGAAATGGCCGGCGCTCTCCTCGATCCGCCGGGCGATCTCGCTCGTGTGGCGGGCGATGTCCTGGCCGAGCCCGGAGGTGCGACCCTCCAGCATCTCCATCAGGCCGCGATGGCCCTCGGCCATGACGCGGGCCATCTCGTCGGTCCGGGCGCGCAGCGCGTCGTCCACGGCGTTCGCGCGGCTGCCGAGATGGTCGTCGATCTGGCCGACCAGCGCCGCCACGGCGGCCGCGATGGCGGCGGCCCGCTCGGTCGAGCGCGTCTCCAGGCCGCCGAGATGGGTCTCGATCAGGCTGCCGGCCTCGCGGGCCCGGGTGGCGATCGTCTCGGCGACGGCCTCGCCCTTGCCGGTGAGGAGGCGGTCCATCTCCTCCAGCCGGGCGCCGACGGTCTCGCCCAGCGCGGCGGTGTCGCGGTTGATCCGGTCGGCCAGGATGTCGCCGCGGGCGATGGTCTCCTGCAGGGCGGCGAGGCGGTTGCCCAGCGTCTCGTCGATCGCCCGGACCCGGCCGTCGGCGGTCTCGGCGAAGCTCGCGCCGGTCTGGCTGAGGGTGTCGGCGATGCGGGCGCCCTGGCTCGCCACGGCGAGCACGATGTCGCGGCCGGTGCCGCTGATCCGGGCCTGGGTCTCGTCGGCGTGGCCGGCGAGCAGCTCGGCGACGCTCCGGCCGTGCTCGCCGAAGGCCGCCTCCATCTCGCCGATCCGGGCGGCGAGGTCGGCCGAGATCGCGCGGGCGGCCTCGGCGAGGCTGCCGGTGGCGTCGCCGGTCCGGGGGGGGGGGTCGCGGGTGGGGTCGGCCCGGG
>NZ_JBKFBI010000245.1:0-4468 GCF_053346095.1 Methylobacterium sp. A52T
GTCCCCGCCGCCGCGCTCGGCCGGGCGGCCGCCCCGCCCCCCGGGGCCGCGGGCGCGGCCGACGCCGCGCGGCTGCGGCCGCCCGGCGAGATCCTGGAGGCGCTGGACCGCGCGTGGCGGGCGCACTGGGTCGTCCGGCAGGCGCGGCAGAAGGGGGCGACCCTGGCGGGGCTCAACGGCGACGTCGTGGCGGAGCGCCACGTCGCGCTGAACTGGCTGACCGGCTTCCAGAACGATCGCGAAACGCCCTGGGACGCGACCGACACGCCGACGTGACCGCGCCGCGGCTCAGCGGAGACCGTCGAAATAGTCGAAGAACACGCGGTCCGGATCGTGCGCGTCGCGCAGCGCGCACAGCCTCTGCCACTTCTCGGGGGTGAACGCCTGGGCGACGATCTCGGGCTGCTCGACCGTGTTGGTCTCGCCGATGTAGTAGCCGACGTTGAGCGGCTTCAGCGCGGCGATCACCGCCCGATGCCAGGCGGCGTTGGCCTGATCGTCGTCCGCCGCGTGCCACATGGTCCAGGGGCCGCCATAGACCTTCGCGGTCATGGAGCGGGCCATGTTCCGCTGCGGCCCCGGGACGTCGGGTCCGCAGAAGATCGTCGACAGGAACACCGAGGTCGCCGAAGGCGCCCGCTGCCACAGGGGCAGGATGGCCGCCATCACCGCGCCGGGGCTGTGATTGGAGAAGGCGGCCTCGACCCGGGATCGCATGCCCTCCGGGAAGAGCGCGCCGGACGCGTCGAACAGCTGCTCGAAGTCGAGGGGCGTCACCCGCGCGCTCGACAGGGGCGCGACCGGTGCGTCATCCAGCGGCGCCAGCGCGCGCCGCGCCGCCTCCGGGGTGTCCTCGAAGGCGGTGGCGGTGACCATGCAGACCCAGCCGTTCCGGTCCGCCGCCGCCTCGGCCAGCGCGGGCGGCGCCTTCACGAGGAACTGGGTGAGCTCGACGCTCGGCGCGATCGTGGGCGCCGCCTCGCCGAGCCACGTGCCGACGGCCGGCGCGTCCTCGAGGCGATAGAAACACTCGCTCCCGTGAATGGCCCTGGGCAGCGCGTGGAGCTTGAGGAAATACTTCGTGACGATCCCGAAGAAGCCCGGGCCGGCGCCGCGCGCGGCCCAGAAGAAGTCCGGGTTCTCGGTCTCGCTGGCCCGGATCCGCTCGCCCTGGGCGGTGACGAGCTCGATCGCCTCGAGGCTCTCGGTCCCGTAGCCCCAGACCGTGGGGTTCCAGGCCATGCCGCCGCCGAGGAAGTAGCCGCTCGCCTTGACCTCGGGGCAGTGGCCGGTCGGGAAGGCGAGTCCGTGGGCGTTGAGCGCCTTCTGGATGTCGCGGTTGCTGACGATCGGCTGGATGACGGCCCGGCGCTGCGCGACATCGATCGACAGGATCCTGTCGAGGCTCCCGAGGTCGATCAGGATCCCGCCGTTGCGCAGGGTCGGCTGGCACCAGTTGTGGCCTCCGCCGCGGACGACGACCTTGAGGCCGTGCGCGCGGGCGAACTTCACGGTGGCGACGATGTCGTCCTCGTCGGCCGCCTTGACGATCATCTGCGGCGCCCGGTCGGGGATCAGCCTGTTCCACAGGTTCCCGTGAAGCGCCTCCCGGAACTGCGGGTCGCCCGCGTCGATGACCGGGCCCTTGCAGGCCGTCCTCAAGGTCTCAGCATTCATGACTGGGCACTGCGCGGGCGTGGAGGCCCGCTCGGGCGACGCGGCCTGAGCGGGCGGAGCAGGACGGCCGATCTCGCGATCCGGCCCTCAGTAGGGGACGCGGTCCGCCTTCTGGGCGTACTTCTTCCAGACCTCGACGGCCTCCTCGCGCATGATCTGCTGGGTTGGGATGGAGCGCTCGGCGACGTCCTTCTTGAGCTCGGCGTAGATCATGCTGTCGTCGAAGCCGCCGTATTCCAGCGCGTCCTCGACCTGCGCCGCGTAGTAGACGTTCTTGACGCCGGCCCAGTAGGCGGCCGCCATGCACATCGGGCAGGGTTCGGCGCTGGTGTAGAGCGTCGCGTTCCGGAGCTTGAAGCTGCCCTGCGCCTTGCAGGCCTTCCGGATCGCCTCGATCTCGCCGTGCCAGGTCGGGTCGTTCTCGGCGACGACGCGGTTGGCGCCCTCGGCGATGATCTCGCCGTCCTGGACGATCACGCAGCCGAACACCCCGCCGGCACTGTCGACCAGCGACGTCTTCTCCGACAGGGCGATCGCCCGGGCCATGAACTTTTCGTGGTTGTCAGACATTGGAACCTCTGTCGTCGCGAAACGGGTCGGTTGGTCGAGACTATGAACCGCGGAGACTTACTAATCGAGGGGCGGTCCCGATTGTTGTGTCGGACCGCACTAGACTTCGCGCGGCGTGCTTAACAACTCCGGGTCGGCCGGCCAGCATTGGCTTCGGGTTGAGCGATGCCGCCGCGCGGTCCGGCCGAGCGGTGCGGGCTGTCACGGTGCGCGGCCGCCGTCGAGCCGCGCGGGCAGGATCGGCGACGGGGCCGCGCGCGGGTCGGGACGTTCCGCTGAAACCGTGCGTCCGGCGAAACGCATGTTCGTCAGCCAGTAACGAGCGGCTACGCGCGGCTTGGCGACAGAATAGACAGGGGCGGAAGTGCCGCGTCAACGCCGGCCCGCGATCCCCGGCAGTCGAATTGTAAATATAGGGAAATGCAATAAAACGGCCGTGAAGAGACGATCGATCAGGCTCTCCGGCTCCATCCGAGCAGCACATCCGGCGCGTCGCGGTCACGGCGGCGGCTCCTGATCGGGACGGCGGCGCCCCGGCTGAGACGGACGGACAAGAAATAATCCGTCCCGCCATGGCAGGCCGCCCCGACCCTGCTGCACACCCTGCGCCACATCCTGCGCCGCGCCCGGCGACGATCGTCTCCGCCCCGTTTTTTCATTGTCGCTCCGTCCCAGCTCGGCGGGGCTCGGGCGGAGCGGGCACCGGAAAAGTCCGCCGTTCCGGGCCGCGCGCGCGTAAGATAAATATCGTGCCAGCGTTTCCGCTTAAAAGACGATCGTCGTAGAGAACGTGCTGTATTTACAATTAAAATACTCGACCTCCGCGCTGAGGTCTTGACTCCGATCGAAGATTGCCCGCTGATACAGGCATGCAGAGCGGCGCTGCCAATGGAGTGGCCGGCGCTGGATGCAAGATCAATCTTCGGCTGTTTATCCTCGTGTTCCGTGAGCGGCAGATCCCCGCGGGTCCGCTGCCGCCTCGGTGCCGCGGTCCACGGACCGGGCGTCCCGGCCGCCGGAGGTGGCGCCTCTCGGCACCGCCCCGGACCCGCCGGGCGATGACCGGGCGGAGACCGGGCGCGGCGCCGGGGGCCGCGCGACGCGAACGCGCGAGTGAGGGCAGCCGTGCAACGGAAGCGCGTCGGTTCATGAGCGGTGCCACATCGTCCGTCAGCATCGTGACGCAGACAACCATCCGGCCGGAGAGCGCGGACGCCTTCGCCCGCTGGCAGGTCGACACCAGCGCCGTCGTCGCGGCCTTCCCGGGCTTCATCGAGCAGCAGCTGATCCCGCCGCGCCCGCCGCTGCAGGTGGACTGGGTGATCGTGCAGCGGTTCCACAGCCTGGAGCAGGCCAAGACCTGGATGGCCTCCCCCGAGCGGCAGGCCCGCATCCAGGGCGCCACGCCGATGCTCGTCGGCCGCGACGACGTCCACATCGTCAAGGACGACGCCAGCGCGGCCCGGACCACGCCGGTCAGCGCGGTGATCAGCACCCGCGTGAAGCCCGGCATGGAGGCCGCCTACCTCCGGTGGGAGCAGAAGATCGCGGCCGCGCAGTCGCGGGCGCCCGGCATGCAGGGCTACCGGTTCGAGCCGGCCGTGCCGGGAGTGCAGGAGGACTACGTCGCGATCCTGCGCTTCGACAGCGAGGCGAACCTGCGCACCTGGATGGACTCGCCCGAGCGGCGGGCCCTGGTCGCCGAGGCGGCGCCGATGACCGCGGAATTCCACGCGCGGACGGTGCAGAGCGGCTTCGAGCAGTGGTTCCGCAACGTCGCGCCGCCCGGAGAGGGCGCGCCCGCGGCGTGGAAGATGAACATGATCGTCGTGCTGACCCTCTACCCGACCGTGTTCCTGTGGGGCGTCCTGGTCGGCGCGCCGATCCTGGCCGGCATGCTGAAGGTGGATTTCCCGGTCGCCCTGTTCATCGGCAACGTGTTCAGCGTGCTGCTCACCTCGCTGATGGTGCCCTGGACGGCCAAGCGGCTGGGCTGGTGGCTGACGCCGGATCCGGCGCGGCGGACCCGGGTCAACCTGCAGGGCGCCGCGCTGCTGATCGCCGCCTACGGGCTCATGATCCTCGTGTTCTGGAAGCTGTTTTGACCGGCGGCGCGCCCGGGCGGTCGCGGCCCGCGCGGCGCCGTCGCGGGCAGGGGCCGGGCGCGGGGACAGGGCGCGCGATGCGCCGGTCGGTGTCCCGGGCGAGCCCGCGCCCGGCG
>NZ_JBKFBI010000246.1:0-4434 GCF_053346095.1 Methylobacterium sp. A52T
TCAGTCCTGATCCTTCGCGTCCCTCACCCCAACCCTCTCCCGCACGGGAGAGGGGGCCTGGCGCGGCTGGCGAGACCGGGCTCGCCGTCCTTCCCGACCGTTGCAACAGGGTCGGATACGGCTCTAGGAGGCGGCGAGATCGAGGTGCACCTTCACGAGGCCCGGATCGTCCGGGTCGCGCCCCTGCGTGAAGCCGAGGCGGCGGCACACCGCCAGCATCGGCCGGTTCTCGGCCAGTACCGTGCCCTCGACGCGGCCGATCCCCTCGGAGCGCGCCCAGTCGATCATCAGGCGCATCAGCGCGAAGGCGAGGCCCGTCCCCCGGGCGTCGCGCCCCACCGCGATCGCGTACTCGCCGCTCTCGTGGTTGGCGTCGGCGTGGAGCCGGACCGCGCCGAGCATGCGCTCGCCGCCACCCGGTCCGATCTCCGTGGCCACGAACGCGATGGCGCGGGCGTAGTCGAGCTGCGTCAGGCGGGCCAGGAAGGCGTGGCTGAACTCGCGCACCGGCCCGAAGAACCGCAGCCGCAGGTCCTCCGGGTCGAGGCCCTTGAAGAAAGCCAGGAACAGGCCCTCGTCCTCCGGGCGCACGGGCCGCACCCGCACGGTCCGGTCCTTCAGGTTGAGGGTGCGGATCCACTCGGCCGGATAGGGCCGGATCGCGAAGCGCGGGTGGCCGCGGCCGAGGGCGCCGCGCTCGGCGCGCCCGATCCGGACCCTGGCGTCGAGGGCCAGCACGCCGGTCTCGTCGGCCAGGAGCGGGTTGATGTCGAGCTCGCGCACCTGCGGCAGGTCGGCGGCGAGCTGGGACAGCTTCACCAGCGTCAGCGCGATCGCCCCGAGATCGGCCGCCGGCACGTCGCGGTAGGCCTCCAGGCGGCGCGCGACCCGGGTGCGGGCGATGAGGTCGCGCGCCAGGGTCAGGTCCAGCGGCGGCAGACCGAGGGCCCGGTCGTCGATCACCTCCACGGCGGTCCCGCCCCGGCCGAACACCACCACCGGACCGAACACCGCGTCCTCGGCGAGCCCGGCGATCAGCTCCCGGCGCTGGCCGCGGCGGACCATCGGCTGCACGGCGAAGCCGGTGACCCGGGCATCGGGCCGCTCCCGGCGTGCGCGCGCCAGGATGCTGCGGGCGGCCTCCGCGACGTCGGCCTCGCTGGTCAGGTCGAGGTGGACGCCGCCGATGTCGGATTTGTGCACGATGTCCGGCGAGACGACCTTCAGCGCCACCGTCCCGCCCGCCGCGATGATCGGCCACGCGGCCGCCGCGGCCGCGTCCGTGTCGGGGGCGAGCGTGATCGGGACGGTCGGGATCCCGTAGGCCTGCAGGAGGCCGTTCACCGCCACCGGGTCGAGCCACGCGGCGCCCTGGCGCAGGGCGCCGGCGACGATCGAGCGGGCCCGCGCCGTGTCGGGGGAGAAGTCCCGCGGCAGCGAGTCCGGCGTGCGCATCAGGTCATCCTGAGCCTCGCGGTAGCGCACCAAGTGCAGGAAGCCCTCGATCGCCTCGGAATCGGTGGTGAAATGCGGGATCCCGGCCTGCGCGAAGGTCTCGCGCGCCGCCTCCGCGTCGCCCAGCGTGACCGCGAAGACCGGCTTCTTCCGGGTCTGGCCGGCGCGGGCGGCCTTGACCGTCGCGGCGACGGCCTCGGCCACCGCGCCGGCCTCCGAGCGGATCGTCGGCACGTGGATCGCCAGCACGGCGTCGCTCGTCCGATCCGTCAGCAGCGGCGTCAGCGCGGACGCGAAGGCCGGACCGGCGGCGTCGATGCCGAGGTCGAGGGGGTTTCCCGGCGCGCGGCCCTCCGCCTCGGCGGGCGCGGCCAGGGTCCCGGCCCGCTCGATCAGCCGGTCCGCCGCGAGGAGGCCGATGCCGCGGCCGTTGGACACGATCGCCAGCCGGTGGCCGGGGAACGGCCGCTGCCGCCCCAGGGTCTCCACGGCGGAGAACATCGCGTCGAGGTCCGGCACGGCCAGCAGGCCGGCCCGCCGGAAGGCCGCGGCGTAGACCGCGTCCGGGCGGGCCAGGGCGCCGGTATGGGTGACGGCGGCGCGGGTATCGGGCCGGTGCCGGCCGGCCCGCAGGACCACGACGGGCTTGGCCCGGGCCGCGGCGCGGGCGGCCGACATGAACCGGCGCGCATCCGCAACCCGGTCGAGGCAGAGCAGGATCGCGCGGGTGCGGAAATCGGCCGCGAAGTGGTCGAGGCAGTCGGCCACGCCGATGTCGAGGACGCTGCCCAGCGACAGCACCGCCGAGAAGCCCGTGCCGTGGCGGGCGCCCCAGGCGACGATGGCGGCCGCGACCGTGCCGGATTGCGAGACGAGGGCGAGGTCGCCGGCCTCGGGCGCCTGGGCGAACAGGCTGGCGTTGAGCCTGGCGCCCGGGACCGCGAGGCCGGCGCTGTCGGGCCCGAGCAGGCGCAGGCCGTGGGCGCGGGCGATCCCGTGGGCGACCGGGCCGGGATCCTCCGGCCCGGAGCCGAGCCGCGCCGTCAGGATCACGGCCGCCCCGGCGCCGATCGCGGCGGCCTGCGCAACGACCTCGGGCACGCTCGGCGGCGGCACCGCGATCAGGACGAGGTCGGGGGCGGCGGGCAGATCCGCGACCCGCGGCACGCAGGCCAGCCCCTCGACGGTGGCCTGATCGGGCTGGACCGGCATGATCGCGCCGGGAAAGCCCGCGGCGCGCAGGCTGTCGAGCACGCTGCGCCCCAGCGAGCCCTCGCGCCCCACCGCCCCGACCAGGGCGATCGAGCGGGGCGCCAGCAGCTTGTCGAACCGGTAGGTGCTCACGACCGGCGGCTCACGACATCGTCACGGGACGCGGTCCCGCAGGCCGTTCCTGGCGGCACGCATCTGCCCCCTCGCTCACGTCCGCACGGGCGAGGCTCCGGGGCGCCCGCCGCCCTCCCAGATGGCGCGATCCGGCGCGCCTGCAACGCCCGGTCGGCACGCGCCGGCCGGAAATCGCGTGGTCGACGCGAGCGCGGTCTCCAGACCTCCTTTTGTTCAATATCGGTCGCCATTTATCCACTCTAAGACGGCACTTGTGGGCATGTGTGGATTGGACTTGCTATTGAATTTGCACCACCATAGTAACTGCCCATTAACTACCCTGTATCGGGTCGAGCAGAGACAGATTCCGGCCGGCGTCGGTGGCCGGCTGGGATCAAGTGGAGGTTATGGGATGGACGCCACGGGTGAAGGGCAACCGGACTATCTCACGCTGTCCGTCGACATCGTGTCGGCCTTCGTGAGCAACAATCCGGTCCCCGCGCCGGAACTGCCCGGGCTGATCGCGGCCATCCACGCGACGCTGCACGGGCTCGGCGAGCCGTCCGCCCCGCCGGCGGAGCAGCTGCGGCCGGCCGTGCCGGTCCGGCGCTCGGTCCAGCCCGACTTCATCGTCTGCCTGGAGGACGGCAAGAAGTTCAAGTCGCTGAAGCGCCACCTGCGGACGCACTACAACCTGACGCCCGAGGAGTATCGGGGAAAGTGGGGCCTGCCGCCCGACTACCCGATGGTGGCGCCGAACTACGCCGCGGCGCGGTCCAGCCTCGCCAAGAGCATGGGCCTCGGCCACCAGCGCCGGAAGGGCTGACGGCGCGGCGCTCCCATCCGCGCCCGCGTCCACAGCTTTCGGCGCCGGGTTAGGCATCGGGCAAGCCGCGCTTGCGAGGGTCGGGGGCCCGTCAGCGCCCCCGAGACCCGATGCCCGGCAAGCCCAGCCTCGTCGCACGCCTGTTCTGGACGGCCGTGATCGGCCTCCCCTTCGGGCTCTGGTACGGCCGGCCGGCGCTCGCCGCGACGGGACTCGCCCTCGCGCTCGTCCTGCTGCGGCATCTCGGGCGCCCGCGCCGGTTCCGGGCCCGGGTGCGCCGGATCGCCCGCGCCCATGCCGAGACGCTGGCGCTGCGGCGGCGGCAGGAGAGCTACACCGACCCCTACGGCAACCGGATCGAGGACGGCTGGCTGCGCGAGCGCGATTATTTTCTCGAGCGGACGGTCCTGCCGCAGCTCGGTCCCCGCTTCGCCGACCTCGCCGAGGCGGAGCACGCGCGGATGCTGGCGATCGTCGAGGCCGAGGCCGCCGCCGTCGCGCTCCCGGAGGAGGACGAGGCGCCCGGAGACGGGCTCGACTACGAGCGCTACTGCGCCGAGCGCCTGGTCCGGGCGGGCTGGCGGGCGCACCGGACGCCGGCGAGCGGCGACCAGGGCGCCGATATCGTGGCGGTGCGGGACGGGCTGCGCCTCGTCGTGCAGTGCAAGCGGCTGAGCAAGCCCGTGGGCAACGCCGCCGTGCAGGAAGCCGCCGCGGCCCTGCGCTACTGGGACGGGGACCGGGCCGCCGTGGTGTCGAACGCCGGCTTCACGCCGGCGGGGGGCCGGCCCGCCGCGGGCCCCCGGCCCCCCCCCCCCCCCCCCCGC
>NZ_JBKFBI010000247.1:0-4125 GCF_053346095.1 Methylobacterium sp. A52T
GACCCCGCCGGCTGGCGCGAGGCGCGCAGCCGGCGGGCTGCTCAGAACGCCTCCGCCTCCAGCGCCATGGTGCTGTCCGCGCCGGCCTTGATCCGGTTGAGGCGCAGGGCGGTCTCCGGCAGCATCCGCTCCATGAAGAACCGGCCGCTCGTCAGCTTCGACTCCCAGCGCGGGGAGGGGGCCTCGGCGTGCTTGGCCTGGGCGGCCTTGGCGATCTTCGCCCACATGTAGCCGAGGGCCACGAGGCCGAAGAGGTGCATGAAGTCGGTCGCGCCGGCGCCGGCATTGTCGGGCTTGCTGAACGCGTTCTGCATCAGCCACATCACGGCGCCCTGGAGGTCGTTCAGCCCGGCCTGGAGCGGCTTGGTGAACGGCGCCATGGCGGGGTCCTCGCCGTGATCCTTCAGGAAGGTCTGGACCTCGCCCAGGAACGTCATCATCGCCCGGCCGCCATCTTTCGGCAGCTTGCGGCCGATCAGGTCCATGGCCTGGATGCCGTTGGCGCCCTCGTAGATCATGGCGATGCGGGCATCGCGCACGAACTGCGACATGCCCCATTCCTCGATGTAGCCGTGGCCGCCGAGGAGCTGCTGCGCCTCGACCGCGTTGGCGAAGCCGCGATCCGTGAACACGCCCTTCACCACCGGGGTCATCAGGCCGAGATGGTCGTCGGCGGCCTGCCGCTCCTTGGCATCCTCGGAGCGGTGCAGGATGTCGGCCTGGAGTGCGGTCCAGAGCATGAGGGCCCGCGCCGCCTCGTTGAAGGCGCGGATCTGCATCAGCGTGCGGCGCACGTCCGGATGGACGATGATCGGGTCGGCGGCCTTCTCGGGCGCCTTGGCGCCGGTCAGGGCCCGGCCCTGGAGCCGGTCCTTCGCGTAGGCGGCGGCGTTCTGGTAGGCGACCTCGGATTGCCCGAGGCCCTGGACGCCGACGGCGAGCCGCGCCTCGTTCATCATCACGAACATGGCGTTGAGGCCGCGATTCTCCTGGCCCACGAGCCAGCCCGTCGCCCCGTCGTAGTTCATCACGCAGGTGGCGTTGCCGTGGATGCCCATCTTGTGCTCGAGGGAGCCGCAGGACACGCCGTTGCGCGCCCCGAGCGACCCGTCGGCGTTCACCAGGAATTTCGGCACCACGAACAGCGAGATGCCCTTGGTGCCGGCGGGCGCACCCTCGATCCGGGCGATGACGAGGTGCACGATGTTCTCGGCGAGGTCGTGCTCGCCGGCCGAGATGAAGATCTTGGTGCCGGTGAGGCTGTAGGAGCCGTCGCCGTTCGGCACGGCCTTGGTCTTGAGGAGCCCGAGATCCGTGCCGCAATGCGGCTCGGTCAGGTTCATGGTCCCGGTCCAGGCGCCCTCGACCATCTTGGGCAGGTACAGCGCCTTCTGCTCCTCCGAGCCGTGGACCAGCAGGGCCGCCATCGCGCCCTGAGTCAGGCCGGGATACATGCCGAAGGCGAGATTCGCGCCCGAGGCGAATTCCTGGATCGCCGTGTTGAGGGTGTGGGGCAGGCCCTGGCCACCGTAGGCCTCGGGCACCGAGAGGCCCATCCAGCCGCCGCTGGCGTAGGTGTCGTAGGCGGCCTTGAAGCCGGTCGGTGTGCGCACCGTCCCGTCGGCCTCGCGGCGGCAGCCCTCGACGTCGCCGGTGCGGTTGAGTGGGGCGAGCACTTCCTCGGCGAGCTTCGCGCCCTCGCGCAGGACGGCCTCGACCACGTCGGGCGAGGCGTCGGCGAAGCCCGCCAGGTTATCCCGGGCGTGGAAGCCGAGGACGTCGGTGAGCAAGAACAGCGTATCCTCGACCGGAGCGCGATACTGCGGCATCTCTGGTTTCCCCCGTCTGGTGCGGGCCTCTCGGAACGGCCCGCCGCGTTGGCCGCATGTAACCGCCGCGCCGCTCCCGGAGCAACGGCTCCGCCCGCTCATCGCGCGACAGGCGCGGCCGTTCCACAGCGGCGGGTTGGTCGCGGCCATTACCGGGCCCCGCAAACCTTAACTTCGTGTTTACCAAGAAAGTTAATGGTCACGCTCGAACGATCCGACGCGTGCGTCCGTGGATACCGAATTCCGGTCCCGCTCTGCGCCGAGGAAACGGACGCCGAACGCTGCCGACGACAGGCCACCGATGACCCGCAACGCGATGCCGCAGCTCGACAGTTTCGATCCCGAGGTGCTCGACGCGGCCCGCGACGTGGCGGCGCGGGCTGGGGTCCCGCTCGAGACCTGGATCGCGTCGGTGGTGCCGCAGCAGCAATCGGCCGGTCAGGGAAATCGCCGGCACCGGCGGCGCCACCGCGCCGAGCAGCTCGCCCTGGGCGGCAACCGGCCCGAGGCCTCGACCGAGCGCGCCCTCCCGCCGGCCTCGCCCGACCAGCGGGCCCACGGGACGGCGCCGCGCGCCGAGGGTTACGGCGACGGCATCGCCGCTCTGATGGACCGGCTGGACGGCCTCGACCGCGCCCTGGATCACGAGCGCCGCGCCGCGCAGGACGCCGAGGCGCGCCGCCTCGCGGAGATCGAGTCCCGCATCGAGCGCGCCCTGCAGGCGGCCCCCGTCCAGCAGGTCACCGAGCGGCTCGGCGACATCGAGCGCCGCATGTCCCAGCTCGGCGAGCAGGTCGCCGCGACCCGGACGCCCGGCCGTCGCCCGCGTCCCGCCGCCGCCGACATCCGCAGCGCCGTCCAGGACATCCGCCAGCGCCAGCGCGAGCTGGCACAGGGGGCCGAGCCGGCGCTCGCCGCGTCCCCGGCCGATGGCGGCGTCGTCGCCAGCATGCGCCTGGACCTCGCCCGCCGCCTGGAGGCGCGGATCGAGGAGGGCGTCGCCCCGTCGACAGCCCTGATCGAGCTTCAGGAGGAGACCACGCGCCTGCGGGAGGCGATCAACCAGCTGGCGACGAGCCGGGACATCGGCGCCCTCGAGCAGGCCGTCGTCACCCTGGCGAGCGGCATCGAGCGCGCCCAGGCGGGGACCGATCTCACCGCCATCGCGGTGCCGATCGAGCAGGTCCGGGCCCAGGTCGAGCGCCTCGCCGAGGAGGTGGCCGAGAACGTCCACAGCCGCGTCGCGGAGGACGTCCGGCGCCTCGCCGAGCGCCTCGACACCGCCGCCGCGACCGGCGCCGCCGGTCCGGACGATCGGACCCTCGCGGGCCTGTTCGCCGAGCTCGAGGAGATCCGCCGTCAGATCGCCGCGCTCGCCGGCCCGGAGCGCATCCAGGGTCTCGCGCAGAGCCTGCAGGCCGTGAGCGCGCAGATCGCCCAGCTGCAGCGGACGGCCGCCGGCCCGGACCTGCGGCCGATCCTGGAGGAGATCCGGAGCGACGTGAAGATCGCCGCGCCGGCGGCGCTGGCGGAGCAGATCCAGGCGCTCGCCGAGAAGGTCGACGTGCTCTGCGCGCGGGACGACTGGTCCGAGCGCACCGGCGACGTGAACGTCGCTCGCTCGGGCGACATGGCCTCCATCCACGCCATGCTCCGCAGCCTCGCCGAGAAGGTCGATCAGGTCGGCACCCGGTCCGAGCACGAGGGCCTCGACGCCCTGGAGCGGCAGGTGGTCTCACTGGCCGGCCGCCTCGACGCGCCGCACAGCGCCGATCCGGCGCTGGCCGGGCTGGAACGCACGATGGGCGACCTGCTGCGGCAGGTTACGGCGCTCCGGGAATCGGCGCCGAGCGAGGCCGTGGTGGAGCGCGCCGCCCGCAACGCGGTCGCCCAGACCCTTCAGACATCCGGCCTCGGTGCCGCCGAGTCCGGCGAGATCGGCCTCCTGCGCGCCAGCCTCGCGGACATGCAGGCCCGGCAGGTGGCCTCCGATCAGCGCCTCGGCGCGACCCTCGACGGGGTTCAGTCGGCCCTGGAGCGGCTCCTCGTTCGGCTCGGACCCGCCGAGGCCGTCCCGGCGCGGGGGCCGTCCCTCGACGAGCGCCTGATGTCGTCGACGAGCCCGGATGTGGCCCTGGCCCCCGTCGAGGCTCGCGCCCGGTCGCGGCGCGACGGTGCTGAGGCAGCCCGCCTCGCCGACGACCTCCTGGAGCCCGGCAGCGGCCGGCCGCCGCGCGAGCCGCGCGCCGCCCGCGAGCCCTCCGCCCGCCGGCCCGTGCAGGAGCGCCTCGGCGAC